>JAZSHO010000175.1:0-7136 GCA_045533345.1 Faecousia sp.
GGGGCGATTATTTATTGTCAGTGCCGCAGATATGTGTTAGAATCATAATGATATTTTGAACAGTTCACAAAACTGGAATTTGACGAACGGATAAAGACGGCACTCAGGTGCCGTCTTTTGAGATTTTTATGCAAAATTCGATTACATATCTTGATGTTCGTTAAAAAACTGAATAACCTTCCTGTCGTAGATTGCTTTTCTATACCAGCCAATACCTATCATCGCTAGCCCTACAAGTATTGCAGCAGTACGGATTGCTGAGTTCGGAGAGAACAAGCAAGATACCACTATGCCTGTACCTGCACCAGTGAAAAAATCCGTAATGGATTGCTCATGCTTAATCATACCCATTACTCTTTCTTTATCCATTTCTTTTATCATTTTGGAATCCCCCTTCAATAATGTGTCCAAGGAAACATCAAATTCATTACTGATTTCTACAAGTATTTGTAGGTCGGGAAAACTTTTTCGGTTTTCCCAATTTGATACGGTTTGCCTGGTTACATGAAATAATCTGCCAAATTCCTCTTGGGTCAATTGGTGTTCCTTTCGAATGTTTAGTATTTGTTTTCCTATGTCCATAATACACGTCTCCTTCGCTTGTTGTTCTGTTCTAATTGTATGGTGCATTAGGTGTATTGTAAAGCAAGAGGTC
The DNA here is from genome assembly GCA_045533345.1 of Faecousia sp. Taxonomy (GTDB): domain Bacteria; phylum Bacillota; class Clostridia; order Oscillospirales; family Oscillospiraceae; genus Faecousia. Next base: position 656 of record JAZSHO010000175.1, read on the forward strand.
TTTTACATTGGATATATTTCAGCGCTAAAAATGATTTGCAGATAGTAGTTCGACAATTCCAATTTGTCAAACTGCTTATTTAACTGCGAAAAAAAGCCAAGCTGCGAAATGCAGCTTGGCTTTTCTGTATCAGATGTACTGCTGGGTGAACACATCCACAACACCGCGGGTGGTCAGCCGCAGTGTGGGAATTACCGGCAGACTCATGAAGGACAAGGTCATGAAGGGGTCGATGTCCTTGCCAACGCCCAGGGTATAGGCAGTTTCCTTGGCCTTTTCCAGCAGGTCGTTGACCACCGTCAGCGGCTTGTCGCTCATGAGACCCGCAATCTCCAGAGGCAGTTCTGCCAGGACGGCCCCGTCCTTCACCACCACGATACCGCCATGGTTCTGGGCAATGCGGTTGGCGGCGAAGGCCATATCGGCATCGTTGGCACCAACGCAGATGATATTGTGGCTGTCGTGGGACACGGAGGTGGCCACAGCGCCTTCCTTGAGGCCGTAGCCCTTCAGATAGCCGATGCCGATGTGGCGGGTATTCTTGTGCCGCTCGATGACGGCCATTTTCAAAATGTCCTTCTCAAAGTCCACATGGTCGGCGTAGCCTGCATCGGTGGTGACGATCTGGCCGGGAACCATACCGATGACACCCCGCATACGCTTGTCGGCGAAGCTTTCCGGGGTCAGCACAGGCAGATGGAAGGTGTCGTGGGCCATGGCGTCCAGATGCGCCGGGACCCGGGGCAGGGGGAAGTCCGCAACCACGCCCTCGTGGTAGACCCGCTGGCCCTTTTTGTAAACGGTGACCACCTTGAAGTCCTTCAAATCCTCCACAATGGCGAAGTCCGCCAGATAGCCGGGGGCGATGGCACCTCGGTTGTTTAAGAGGAAATACCGGGAGGCGTGAAGGCAGGCCACCTGCACCGTCATGATGGGATCGGCACCCATGCGGACCGCTTCCCGGCAGATGTAGTCAATGTGGCCCTTTTCCAGCAGGTCGCTGGGATGCTTGTCGTCGGTGCAGAACATACAGCGGCTGAAGGTTTTCTGGTCCCGGATCAGAGGCATCAGCGCCGTTAAGTTTCGGGCGGCGGTGCCTTCCCGGATCATGATGAACTGGCCCAGCTTCAGCTTGACCATGGCGTCCTCCATATCGGCGCACTCGTGATCGGAGTAGACACCTGCGGCAATGTAGGCATTCAGATCATTGCCCTCTAGGCCCGGGGCATGACCGTCGATCTTCTTGTGGTGGGCCTGGGAGGCCACGATTTTGGACACGGTTGCGCCGTCACCGGAGATGATGCCGGGGAAATTCATCATTTCCGCAAGACCCTGTACCCGGGGATGGTCGAAGAAGCTGTCCACATCCCGGTAGTCCAGATTGGCACCGCTTTCGTCCAGCGGAGAGGCGGGAACGCAGGAGGGGATCATGAACCGCACATCCAGGGGAAGGTCCTCCGTGGCGGCAAGCATATAGTCGATGCCGTCGGTACCCATAACGTTGGTGATCTCGTGGGGGTCGGTGATGACGGTGGTGGTGCCGTGGGGGATGACAGCCCGGGCAAATTCCGCAGGTGACACCAGGCTGGATTCCAGGTGAATATGGGCATCCACAAAGCCAGGACAAACGATCTTGCCCGTCATGTCCACTTCTTCGCGGCCTGCATAACTGCCCAGACCGACAATGAGGCCCTCTGCCACAGCAATATCGCAAGTTTCCAGTTCCCCGGAAAAAACGTTGACATAGGTGGCGTTTTTCAGCACCAGGTCGGCTTTTTCCCGGCCTGCGGCCACGTCGATGATATGCTGTTTCTTGATCAGCTTCCGGTTGATCTTACCGGACCAGGTCTCTTTGTATGCCATGGTAGTAACCTCCCATTTTTTTCACAATGATATCATAGGATACGAAAAATGTAAAGAATAAAGCCGCAGTATTGTGCACAATACTGGGAAAACAGAAAAAACTTAGGGTTGCAAAGAAAAGTAAAATTGTTATAATGTACGTATTATGGAAAAGTATGTTCTGCGGAAAGGAGCGATGAAATGAGTCTGCGGTCAAAACTGTACAATTGGTGGATGCATAACCGCCCCAAGGCCTTGAGTCCTACGAAAATCATCGCCATCGTGTTTGCGGCCATCATTCTCTGCGGCACGTTGCTTCTGATGCTTCCCGCAGCCTCCCGGGACGGTGTGTCCTGTGATTTTCGCTCGGCGCTCTTTACCGCCACCTCCGCCACCTGTGTGACGGGTCTTACCATGTACGACACCTACACCCAATGGAGCGGTTTCGGCCAGCTGGTGATCATCACGCTGATTCAGATTGGCGGCCTTGGCTTTATGTCCGCTGCAACATTGTTCGTGTTTTTCCTGCACAAGCGAATCGGTCTGAAACAGCGCCTGGTTATGGCCCAGGCCCTCAGCGTCAGCGATATGGACAGCGTAGTGCGCCTGCAAAAGACGGTCCTGGCGGGAAGCTTCACCATTGAGGGCATTGGCGCACTGATTCTGACGCTGCACTTCTGGCCGAAATACGGTTTCGGACAGGCGCTGAAATGGGGACTGTTTCATTCCATTTCCGCTTTCTGTAACGCGGGCTTTGACATTTTGGGCTGCTTTACTCCAGGAGCCAGCCTGCTGGAATTCAACTCCGACCCGGTGTTGCTGCTGACCTTGAGCGCGCTGGTGGTTGTCAGTGGCTTGGGTTTCCTGGTTTGGGAAGAAATTGCCACGAAACGCAGCTTCCGCAAATTCAGTGTTTACACGAAACTGGTGCTGATTACCACGGGGGTTCTGCTGTTGGGCGGCTGGGTGCTGACCTGCATTCTGGAATGGAACAATCCCGGTACTCTGGGGAATATGAGCGTGGGGGACAAGCTTCTCAACGGCTGGTTCCAGTCTGTGACGCTGCGTACTGCAGGCTTTGCATCCATTGACCAGGCACAACTGACGGAAGGCGGCAAGGCATTTTCCATCTTCTTGATGCTCATCGGCGGCAGCTCCGGCTCCACCGCCGGCGGTCTGAAAACCGTCACCTTTATTGTGCTGCTGCTGTTCATCGGGGCCAGAGCCCGGGGCAAAAGTACCGTTACCTTGTTCAAACGCACCATTCCCCAGGGACAGGTGCTGGATGCTATGACCATTGCCTTTATTATGATTGCGCTGGCCATGTTTGGCGGAATCTTCATCAGCGCCACTTCTCCCATCGACTTTGCGGATGCGCTGTACGAGTCCGTATCCGCCCTGGCCACGGTGGGTTTGACCGCCGGGGCAACGGGGTCTTTAAGCATTCCGGCGCAGTTTCTTATCATTATATATATGTATTTCGGCCGTGTGGGCGTGCTGACCATCAGCCTTGGCTTCCTCATGGGGGACAGGGCCCAGGAGCGGTTCCGTTATGCCGAAACCAACCTTCTCATCGGATAAGGAGGAAACTTTATGAAATCTTATATTGTCATCGGTCTGGGACGTTTTGGCTCTTCTCTGGCCCGGCAGCTGTGCCGGTTGGGCGCAGAGGTGCTGGCCATGGATGTTCGCAGCGAACTGGTGCAGCAGATCGCGAACGATGTGACCCACGCTGTGGTGGGCGATGCCCAGGACAAGGAAGTCCTCCGGGCTCTGGGCGCCAGAAACTTTGACTGTGCCGTTATCGCCATCGGCGATGATCTGGCGGCTTCCGTGCTGACCACCATGAACCTCAAGGAGCTGGAGGTCCCCTATATCGTCTGCAAGGCCCATGATGAGACCCACCGCCGGGTGCTGGAAAAGCTGGGGGTTGACCGGGTGGTCATCCCGGAGCAGGAGCATGGCGAGCGTCTTGCCCGGAGTTTGCACTCTCATAATGTGCTGGATTACATCGAGCTTTCCGAGGCCTACGGCATTCTGGAAGTCCCGGCCCCAAAAAGCTGGATCGGAAAGACCTTGAAGGAACTGAACGTCCGGGCAAAACTGGGTGTGAATATCATTGCTGTGGAAAGCGGCAGCAAGACCAACGTATCTCCCGCTGCGGATTACTGCATCCAGAGCGGGGATGTTCTGGTAGTTTTGGGCGAGAATTATGCCCTGGAGGCGGTGCAGAAGCTGTGATGGAAGAAAGAATTACTTCTCGGAAGAACCCTCTTTTGCAGCAGGTGAAAAAGCTGCTGTCCTCCAAAAAGGCCAGGGAAGAGGCTGGCCTCTTCGCTGCCGACGGCACCAAGCTTCTTGCGGAAGCGGTGCGCTGGTATCCGGGACTGAAGACTGTTATCTTGTCTGACGGCGTTGTTGCGGAGGTGCCCGAACATGTTCGCGTGGTACGGGTGCCGGGGGATGTGATGGAGTCCATTTCTCCCATGCAGAGTCCCCAGGGGGCGCTGTTCCTGTGTGCCTTACCCGCAAAAAAGGCGTTTGAACCCAAGCCCGGTATGCTCCTGTTGGACGGCATCCAGGACCCGGGCAATTTGGGTACCATTCTTCGTACTGCCGATGCGCTGAATATCCCCGTGGCATTGCTGGAAGGCTGCGCCGATCCTTACAGCCACAAGGTCGTTCGCTCCAGCATGGGTGCGGTGTTCCGCACTGATGTGGTGCAAACCACCTGGGCAGAAGTGAAGACTGCCTGTGCCGCGGATGGGATTCCCGTAGGTGTTACCGCCCTCAGTGACCGGGCAATGGACATCCGAAAGGCGGATGTGAAGAAGATGGCCGTGATCATCGGCAGCGAAGGCCAGGGCGTGAGAAACGAGATTCTGGACAATGCGGGGGCGGAACTGATTATCCCCATGAATGAGCGGTGCGAATCTTTGAACGCTGCTGTTGCCGCCACCATTGTCATGTGGCAGATGGCCCAATAATAGATTAGAGAGAAAAGGGTGAAGAAAAATGCTGGTACATTGGATATGGTTTGCCCATCGTCCCGGTTTGACGGACCGGACGAAGGTTCTGCTTTTTCAGTATTTTTCTGACCCGGAGGATATTTTCTTTGCCGACAAGGCGGCCTTTGACCATATCGAAGGGTTGCCCCAGGAGGCAAAAGACAGCCTTGCGGACAAAAATCTGACGGAAGCGGAGGAAATCTTCGCCGAATGTCAGAAGAAAAATATCCACTTACTGACTTACCGGGACGCAGCCTATCCAGTGCGCTTGAAAAATATCGCTGACCCGCCGGTGCTGCTATACTACAAGGGCAAGCTGCCGGATTTTGACGGCAGTCCTGTCATCGGCATCGTGGGCACCCGGAAGGCCTCGGCCTACGGTCTGCAGACCGCCAAGCGGATGGGCTACCAGATCGGCCGCTGCGGCGGCATCGTGGTTTCCGGTATGGCCTTCGGCATCGACGGCATGGCCATGGCCGGTGCCTTGACTGCCGACCAGATGACCGTGGGTGTCCTTGGCTGTGGCGCAGACATTGTCTATCCGCTGTCCAACCGCTCTTTGTTTGCGGATGTGGAGCGCTATGGCTGTATTCTCAGCGAATTCGCCCCGGGAACGCCTCCGGTGAAATGGAATTTCCCCAAACGGAACCGGATCATCAGCGGCCTCAGTTGCGGCGTGCTGGTGGTGGAAGCCCCGGAGAAAAGCGGTGCGCTGATCACCGCCCGGCAGGCAGCGGACCAGGGCCGGGATGTATTTGTTGTTCCCGGCAATATTGACATGCCCTCCTTCGTGGGCAGCAATCGGCTGCTCCGGGACGGTGCCATCGCTGTTAGCTCCGGCTGGGATGTGATCAGCGAATACGAAGCCCTGTACCCAGACAAAATACGCAAGGATACGGCCCCTTCTTTCCAGACCGCATATGCCGACGAGATCCGTCAAGCCGCCGAAGAAGGGGAGAAGAGGCTGCCAAAGGTGGCCCAAAAGCCCCGGATTCCAGAGAATAAAGAAAAACTTAAGAGGGAATCTGACAAAAAAGTCATTGACAAGGAGCAATCTTCGCCTTATATTGACTTAAACGATATCCTGCCCAAGCTGTCTGAAGATGAAAAGACCATTGTGTCTGCATTAAAGAACGGCGTGCGGCTTGTGGATGATGTGATTGCCGAAACCGGACTGACCACCGGTAAGCTTCTGGCCACCTTGACCATGCTGGAATTGAAGGGCATTGTGAAGCGTCATCCCGGGAAACGCATATCTTTAAAGTAATGAAACGGAGAATTTCGATAAATGGCACAAACGACCAACCTTGTGATCGTGGAGTCGCCCTCCAAGGCGAAGACCATCGGTCGCTACCTTGGCCCCGGCTACACCGTTAAGGCCAGCATGGGCCACCTTCGGGACCTGCCCAAGAGCAAAATGGGCGTGGATCTGGAGAAGGACTTTACCCCTCAGTATATCCCTGTGAAGGGTAAGGAAGATCTGATCAAGGAACTGAAAAAGGAATCTGCCAAGGCAGATACCGTATATCTGGCAACTGACCCGGACCGGGAAGGCGAAGCCATTTCCTGGCACTTGAAGGAACTGCTGTCCTTGCCCGATGAAAAGGCAAAGCGTGTCACCTTCAACGAGA
>JAZSHO010000103.1:0-10365 GCA_045533345.1 Faecousia sp.
GGATATCCCCTCCACCAAGGTTTACGAGGACGAGAAGATCCTGGCCTTCCGGGACATCGCCCCCCAGGCACCCACTCACATTCTGGTGGTGCCCAAGGCCCACATCGCCGACTGCAACGGCATCACCGCTGAAAATGCGGATGTGGTCGCCCATATTTTCTCCGTGATTCCCCAGATCGCAAAGGCTGAGGGTCTGGAAAACGGCTACCGGGTAGTTTCCAACTGCGGTGAGGACGCAGGTCAGACCGTGCAGCACCTGCACTTCCACATCCTGGGCGGCAAAAAGCTGGCCCTGGAAATGGCATGATTTCAGTTGACAGTGGACAGTTGACAATTGACAGTTATAGGAGGGTCGCAGGCCCTCCTATTTTTTCTTGACATTTCCATTTTCTATATTATAATACTTTTAGATCGCGCGCAAATAAGTCTTCGGGGAGCCGGATGCATCCGGCTGAGAGTGGACTCCGTAGTCCAGACCCGTGAACCTGATACGGCTAGTACCGTCGGAGGGAAAGATGCATGATAGGGATACTTTCAGTATCACGTTGCACCTAGACGGTTTGCAACGTGATTATTTTATTTTTAGGAGGAAAGTATCTCTATGGAAAACAAAACCGCATCCCATCTGCGCATCCGCGCGCTGACGGAGGGCGCCATTCTGGTGGCCCTGGCCTTCGTTCTCAGCTTCGTCAAGCTCTTTGAGCTGCCCAACGGCGGCTCTTTGACCCCGGCTATGTTCCCGATTCTTCTCTACGGCCTCCGCTGGGGCCTGGCAAAGGGTCTGGGTGCCGGCTTCGTCTTCGGTCTGCTGCAGCTGATTTTCGACGGTGCTTACGCCTGGGGCTGGCAGTCCATGATCCTGGACTATCTGCTGGCCTTCACCCCTCTGGGCCTTTCCGGCCTGTTTAAGGGCAAGGCCTGGGGCATTTTCCCCGGAACCCTCATCGGCTGCGCTGGACGGTTTATCGTCCATTATATTTCCGGCGTGACCATTTACAAGATCATCGAACCCACTGCCATTCCCGGACTGGGAACCTTTGACAATGCGGCGCTGTATTCTTTGGCCTACAACGGCAGCTACATGCTGCCCAACATGGTGCTGGCCTTGATCCTGGCCGGCGTTCTGTATGTCCCCATGAAGCGCTTCTTCGCAGGCAGCGATATTCAATAATGTATACAGCACCCACGCAAATCGCGTGGGTGCTGTTTTTGTGCGAATTGTCCGCGGCGACTCGCCGCCCGCTAGCTTTCCATCTGTTTGCCCAGGAAGCCAGCCACGGTTTTTGCCAGTCCCTGGTCCGCTTCCTGCAGGGGATTGTCCCCCTCACCCAGCAGGAGCATCACACAGCCCATCAGATCCCCTTGGGACAGAATCGGTGCTGCGGCACCCAGATGGTATTTCTCCATGCCATCCGCCGCCAGAATAGGTGTATCTCCCCGCTGAAACAGATAGTTTTTTCGCTGCTCCATGAGTCGCTCCAGTTCGGGAGAATTGGGTTTGTCCATCAGCTCCCGTTTGGGGGCGCCGTGGAGGGCGATGATGCTGTCCCGATCAGACACCGCGGCAATATGCCCCGTAGCAGAACCGATGGACTCGCACATCTGGGCCGCAAATTCCTGCAGATCTCCCATAGGAGAATACTTGCGGAAAATGACACCCCCGTCCTTCTCTGTATAAATCTCCAGGGGGTCGCCTTCACGGATACGGAGGGTTCTTCTGATTTCTTTGGGAATGACGATACGGCCAAGGTCGTCTACGCGTCTGACAATGCCAGTTGCTTTCATATATCTTCTCTCCTCTTAATTTACAAATTACGATGCTAGTATTTGTAAGGTAAGGGGATTTATACGCATGAAATTGATATGTATTTGGGATGGCAACCATCGTAGATATATATGTTTTCATTTACTTTTGAGAGATATATTGTTAGAATATGGATGTAATAGGAACTTGTGACTTGTTATCATGGATGAAAGTGGAGGTATTCATGGGACTCCTTAAACATATACTTACTCATATTATCGTTCAAAAAGCAGAAGAAACGCTGGTAGGAAAAATAGCAGAAGAGTTACCAAATGAAGATAGAAAGCAAGTGCGAAAAGCACCTCTTTTCAAATCTCGCCATGACCTTGCAGAAGCCGCTGCTGCATATTTTTTCTCCGTACACAGCACCTACATAGTATTTTCGTTATTATTGCAAATTGATTACATATCGTGGGATTTATTCTATAGAACTTGCGCTATGTCCTCCTTGGTTGCGTGGTCTGTACTTTTTATAGGAATATTGATATATGGTTTATATCGAGCAGACTTGCTCCCATTATTATTCATGTTTGTCCCTGCGGTATTAGTATTTGTTTTTGCTGTAATCCCACTTGGATTTGAATATGGTTATGGTATTTACAAAGACTTCTTTCTGGGTGTCTGGATGTACCCAAATGTGAAGTTGATATTTTTCTTGTTGGGTATCATTACAACAGTAGTTACTCTTGCATTTGTAATTCATTACGAAAATGGTGGTACCAAAAAGAAACCGAAGAAGCAAAACCCTCCACCAATTAGCGATGAAGAAGCAGAAAACAATCGTAACCTACTTAGAACAGCAATCCAGAATAATGCAGTCAACATCCGTTTCTTAAAACGAAAATGGAATTTTACGGCGGACACTGATATTTTGTTTGGCTATGATGAGCAAAATAAACAATTTGTATTTCTTAGCGACAAAAACAGCTATATTTTAAGCAGCAAAAAAATAGTGTATTTTGATTTCGAAGATGCGCCAAACAACAATGATACAGCTATTAACACAAATAAATACCAACGTATAATTAAGTTATACTATTTAGGATCAAACCAAAAAGAATATGTTCTTACTCTGGTGCAGACTTATGCATCCGACGAAGGAATCAACAGAATTAAGTATTTCGCCAATAGCAACCCAGCAGACAATTCTGAGGTTGTTTTTAGAAGAAAAATACGGCATCTAGCATCTACTCTAGAGAGAGAGTTCTACCCCTGCCGTCCATTTGCCAATGACGAATGGTTTGAATTACTCAAAGAAAGCATGGAGAAAATCAAGAACACCAATACAGATGGCTATTCTTTGTTTAGAGATAAGGTCATTGCCGTCGAGAATTACATGGATGACGAAGTGCTGTTTTCCATCATATGTGATTTATCTGTTGATCCTCCGGATAAAGCAAGTGCTAAAAAAGAAGCTAAAAGATTGTGCTTGAGCGATTTTGGGGCCACACTAGGCAACAATATTAAATCGTCAGTTAGCAATATCTTTTCTAATGGTAAGTAATCACCATAAAATGCTCCCGTGAAAATCCATGGAAGCATTTTATTATGTATTAAATGTACGGTTTAAGTATTTAAGACGCGCTCAGCAAAAGCTAACATCCCGCGAATAAACAAGTCGAAAAAATGTAAATATTGCACGAGAGGGGTCGCCTTCACGGATGCGCAGAGTGCGGCGGATTTCCTTGGGAATGACGATACGACCAAGGTCGTCTACGCGTCTGACAATGCCAGTTGCTTTCATATATCTTCTCTCCTCTTAATTTACAAATTACGATGCTATTATTTGTAAATGAGAGGAGATTATACAGCTAAGAAGATTTTCTGTATTTCGTCCGGATTTTGGAAAAATACAGGAGCGGACAGACAACAGAAAATGACAGCACCAAATAAATCGGGTACTGTCATTTCTATGTGTTAATCATTCAAATTTTTGGTATACTTCACCTATTTGTACCCATGGAAAGAAGCTTTGGGAATCCGGCAACCGGCGGGGCAGTCAAAAAATCAGATCAAACCGCTCTGCATAGCCGCTTCGCCATTCGGCATTGTCCGTCAAGACCCGGTGGAAACAACCGCGGATATCTGCGCCGCTTTTGGCAACCCTGCCGGGGGGCTGCAGGTAACGGGTCCGGCCGGTGGAGAAGCCTTCAATCTGACAGGCACCGAAGGCAGACACACCAAAGGTAACTTTCAGGGAATTTCGTCATACCGTGACCTCAACCTGCACAGCGGCCAAATCACTGAGAGGAACGATGTTGCCGGGAATGGTTTTTCCGTCCACAGTCAGGCTCTTTTCGCCGGTACGTTGGACGTGGATGGTGTATTCCGTGCCCCGGAGGCCATATGGAAATGGCAGTGGGCGGCAGCGTGATTGCCAACTTCTTCAATCAAGTCCAGCTGGAAGCCTCCGGTGCAGATTTGTCGGTGTTCAGCCTGGCCAATGTGGTGAAGGGCTTTAACCGACAGGTTACCATCCGGGATGTGGTGTCCACCTACGTATTCCCCAACACCTTAAAAACCCTTCGGGTGAATCGACGGATCCTGAAAGCCGCCCTGGAACGAAGCGCCGAATATTTTGATCTGGACGAAGCCGGACAGCTGCAGGTGGGCCAGAGCTTCGTAAAGCCCCTTGTCCAGCATTACAACTATGATTACCTGTCCGGCATGGAGGTGACCATGGATGTGCGCAGACCCCTTGGGGACCGGGTGGTTTCCATGGTGTACCAGGGGAAAGAACTGGAAGAAGACCGGGAGCTGACCCTGTGCATGAATGACTACCGGGCAACCGGCACCGGCGGTTATCCCATGTATACCGAATGCGAACTGGTGAAGGATCAGCCTACGGAAATCGCAGAACTGATCATCGATTATATTGACCGTCACAAGTCTGTGGTTGTAGACAAGACCCGTTGGCTGCGGGTCCTGTATTAAGGAGGCAGCATGGTCATTCCTCAAAATCAATGCAGAGCCTCCAAGGTGGATACGTATTTGAACTGTGCGGAAGTGTTTGCTTACCGCAGCACCTGTCTGAAGCGGAAATATGGGGCCGTTATTGTGAAGGATGATGCGGTGATCTCCACCGGCTACAACGGATCTCCCCGGGGAATGGGAAATTGCTGCGAGATCGGCCATTGCCCCAGAATCGAGAGAAACATGCACCAGGGTGAGGGTTATGGCATCTGCCGGGCCATTCATGCGGAAATGAATGCGCTGCTGAATTGCTCGCGGCAGCAGACCATGGGTGCAGACTTATATCTGGTGGGAGTAAATCCGTCGGATCATTCCATCCACCGGGCAAAGCCCTGCCCGGTTTGCGCCCGTGCCATCATCCAGGCCGGAATCCGAAATGTGTATCTTCGTATCGGCGAATCGGAAAATGCGTATCAGATGATTCCGGCCACAGAGCTGGAATGGCTGCAGGAAGAAAAGGAGATTGGATGAGCTGTATCAGAACCTATACCGGCATTATGTTTGACCCGCTGAATCCGGACCCGGATTTGATCGATCTTGCGGATATTTCCCATGCACTGAGCCTGCTGTGCCGGGCCAACGGCCATTTCCGGACGTTTTACTCTGTGGCCCAGCATTCCATCAACTGTATGGAGGAAGCAAAGGCACGGGGATATTCCCGAAAAGTTCAGCTGGCTTGCCTGCTGCATGATGCCAGCGAGGCCTACCTGTCGGATGTGACCCGTCCGGTGAAGCAGGAACTGCCCAAATATCTGGAGATCGAAAAGCCCCTGCAGGAGCTGATCTGGAAGAAGTATCTGGGCGAAAGCCTGACTGAAGAGGAGAATGCCCAGGTTTTTGAAATTGACGATGCCATCTTGTACCATGAATTTGTGGCGCTGATGGATATGAAGCTGGAACCGGTGGAACCGGAACTGAAATCAAAGCCTGTTTTTGGGTTTTCTGATTTTGGCCACTATGATCAGCTGTTTCGGGACAGCTTTGCATCTCTTCGGCAACAAGAAACAGCGATATAAGAAAAATGCAGAACCATTGGGAAAACCGTGGTTCTGCATTTTTACTATTCGTTGGAAATCTTTCCATCCGGCATTTGGCAAAACCGGCCCGCTTCCTTTACTGCCAATATTGTTCCCTTTTATTGCGTTTCTGGATATTTATGGTATTCTTTAATATGTGAAGAACTACCTATTTCCCTTGCAAAAAGGAGAAACGACCATGAGAAATTGGAAGAAGACAATTCTGTGCTTGCTGCTGGCGGTTCTGCTCCTCAGCATTCTCCCGGTAACCACCCGGGCGGCAGCTTACAGCGGCTCCTGCGGCACCGGCGTGAACTGGTCCTGCGACCTGGCAACCGGAGAGCTGACCCTCACCGGTATCGGTGCGCTGACCGACATCCAGGGCAATGCACCCTGGGCAGAACACGCCCAGAGCATCCAAAAAATCACCATCGGAAGCGGTATCACCGAAATTGGCGATCAGTCCTTCCGGGGTTACCCAGCTCTGGGAACCGTTATCATTGGCGATACGGTTCAGAAGATCGGCAGCCAGGCCTTTGCGGACTGCGGCAGCCTCAAGAACGTGATTTTCCAGGGAGATGCCCCCGCCATTGGGGACGATGCCTTCCGGAATCTGACGGCAGAGGCCACCTACGACCGGACCAGGGAAAACTGGGATGCGGATACCCTGCAAAACTACGGCGGCACTGTCACCTGGGTACCTGTCTGCTACACCGGACATGAATGGCGGGATGCCACTTGCGAAGATCCCAAAACCTGCTGGTACTGCGGCGAGACCGAGGGCGAGCCTCTGGACCACAGCTACGAGGCAGTAGTCACCGCCCCCACCTGCACGGAAAAGGGTTACACTACCTATACCTGTGAATGCGGCGACAGCTATGTGGACAGCTATGTGGAAGCCCGTGGTTATGACTGGATGCTGGAGGACGGAGAATTCAATCTTCTGCTCATCGGCAACTCCTTCTCTGAGGATGCCTCCAACTGCGGCCAGGGCATGAAGACCAGCCAGCTGCTGGATATTTTGCAGTCTATGCTGGGCGAGGATGTTTCCGTCACCGTGGGACTGTGCTACAGCGGCGGAAAGGGCCTCAACTGGCACGCCACCCAGTCGGAACAGGGAAACCGCAACCATTCTCTGCGGGTGATCAGTTCGGAAGAGGGAACCTGGAAATCCCATGGTGCCTGTTCCTCTGCCGAGGCCCTTGCCTGGACGGATTGGGACGTGGTCAGCCTGCAGCATTACGAGATCAATACCACAACCGGGAAAGAGAGCAATGCCTACCCGGACCAGGTGGATCCCAAGTTTGACAATCTGGAAGCCGCCGCGGAGTTTATGCTGGACCATGTTAACCGGCATGCACCAAACGCAGCCGTCTACTTCTATATGCATTGGTCCAGAGCCTACAATCCCAGGCTGAATGAAAGCCTCGCCAACTATAATAAGATGGCAGACTTCTTCCCGGTGGTTTTGGATTACGCCGGTACCGAAAGCAACCGACGGTTCGAGACCATTATCCCTGTGGGCCTGTCTGTCCAGAACGCCAGAACCACCTATTTTGCCAAGCTGGCCTATAACACCACAGCCTACGCAGATAAGAATCTGAATCTGACCACCGATGCCCAGATCGGCCTCCAGCGGGACGGCGGACACTTGAGCTTCAACATTGGTCGCTACATTGCGGCGCTGACCTTTGCGGAGACCGTCCTGCCTCAGCAGCTGCGGCAGACCGACTATGTGCTGCCGGATATCCGGATCACCGAGTCCATTGGACAGCTGCCCAAGGAGTATACCACTCTGGCCCAGAAGTCTGTGGCCGCGGCGGTGAATTCCTGGCTGGGCAGCGGTAGCCTGGCCGTGACCCCCATCGAAGGCTACACCGAAGATCCCACCGTGGCAGAGGCTACACGGCTGGCTCAGCTGACCGTGGACATCTCCTGCGTGGCGGATGCGGAAATGCTGGAGCAGAAGATTCTGGAAGCTGCCCGTTCCCTGGTCAGTGAGGACTTCAATGTAGACAAGGCGGTTTTGCCGGAGGATTTCGCACTGAACGGCGAAAACCAGCAGACCACCGTGACGCTGACTGTCCGCTTCGGCTACACCAGTGTGACGGTAGAAATGCCACTGACCATTACTGCCCACCGCTACGAATCCGTTGTTACCGCACCCACCTGTACGGAGAAGGGTTATACCGCCCATACCTGCACAGTCTGCGGCCACAGCTTCGTGGACAGCGAAACGGAAGCCACCGGCCACAACTACGGTCAGTGGCAGGAGGTCACCGCGGCCACGGAGATCCGTGAGGGCGAAGAGCGGCGGACCTGCCATTGCGGCGAATATGAGTCCCGGGCTACGGTGCCGCTGGGCTACGTATCCGCAACGGCGGAAACCCTGGAAGCAGGTCAGACCCTGACCCTGATGTCCAATAATATCGTCATGACCAATAAGGATATGTACTTCCGCTGCGAGCTGGATACCCTGGCAGGTGGTTTGATCCGGATGGGTCATGGCAAGACAGCCTACACCTCTCAGTATATCGAGATCACCGAGACCCATCTGAATGTCTGGTATTACTACAAAGCGGATAACAACAAGTGCAGTTCCTATGCCCATGGGCTGGAGATCAAGGATTGGCTGGAAGTGCGGATTCATAAAGGAACTGGCAACAATGCCGCCGTCAGCATCGCCACAGAGGGCGGCACCTTCAGCGGCAGCTACAATTGGTATTCCGGCTCCAATGGTCCCATCTACTGCGAAACCGAGGGCGTTGCCCTGGAGAATGTGGACTGCAGATGGTGGGCGGAAAGCCTTGCTTCCGACTACTGGTTCTTCGGCGATTCCTGGTTCAGCACCAGCAGCACAGACCGCTGGACTTCCTACATGCTGAAGGACGGCCATACCGATGTGCTAATGGGTGCCTATGGCGGCATGGGCGCAGCAACTGCAGCCGCCCAGTTTGCGGAATTCCTGAAATACGAGGTGCCTGAGTATACCATCTGGTGCATGGGCATGAATAACGGTGACCGGAATGGCGTGATCAACAGCAGTTGGCTCACATCCACCGAAATCTTCCTGGCCCTGTGCGAGGAATACGACATAACGCCCATCCTGGCGACCATTCCCACTACACCCAAGGTCAATAACCGATTGAAGAATGCCTGGGTGGAAGAAAGCGGTTATCGCTACATCGACTTCGACCTGGCGGTGGTGGAAAACCATGTGACGGGCCAGTGGTTCGAAGGTACCGCAGCCTCGGATCTGAACCATCCCAGTGCTGCAGGCGCCAAGCTGCTCTATCCCCAGGTCCATGCAGACTTCCCGGAACTGGCGGAGGGCAACCGGAATGGCTGCAGCCATAAGCTGACAGAGCTGGGAGCCCGGACACCGGAGTGCGTGGACGGCGGCCGTCTGGCCTACTATGTCTGCACCCTCTGCGCGGCAACCTTCTCCGATGCGGAAGGCACGACCCCCGTGACCACCGCCCAGATGCTGCTGGCTCCTGCGGGCCACAGGGAAGTGACCGACGGAGCAGTGGAACCCACCTGCACCGAAACCGGCCTCACGGAAGGCAAGTATTGCGATGTTTGCGACAAGGTTCTGGTGAAGCAGGAAGTGGTTCCTGTGATTGCCCACAGCTACGGCTATGGGGTTCAAACAGCGCCTACCCTCACGGAAACGGGCGTTCTGGCCGGCACCTGCAAGGGTTGCGGCGAAGAAACCACCGTGGAACTGCCGATACTGAGTGAAGATGCTTACGATTACGCAGTAACCGCAGAGCCTACTTACACGGAAACCGGCACAGGAACCTACACCTGGAAGGATACCACCTACGGAACCTTCACTTTTGAGGTGGTTCTGGACATGGTGCCGATCCTCTATGGCGACGTGGACGGCAACGGTACAGTCAACACCCGTGACCGGATCCTGCTGACCCGCTATCTGGCGGGGTGGGAAGGTTACGATGAGGAAGACATCAACCTTCTGGCCGCCGACGTGAACCAGGACGGCATCGTGAACACCAAGGACAGAATTATTCTGACCCGTCATCTTGCCAACTGGATCGGCTACGAAGAACTGCCCTGCAAGAAATAATCATAAGACCACCGGAGCCATCGGCTCCGGTGGTTTTTTGCAGCGAGTCGCTGCTGACGATTCGAGCCTTTGGCTGGTCTATATACCGGTGCCGCTGGGTGGTCGGCCCGGTTCGTTGTTGATGAGGAAAATTGTAGTTTAGCGGGCAAGGGCCCGCTGCCAATTCGCATGACCTGCGGCGGTAATCGTAACCCGTCCGCTCGGGCCGGTAACGTTATTGCTGAGATAAATTGTAGTTTATATAAGTAGTAAAAAAGAAGTATGTCATTGCGATAAGTAGCGCACACTGGCGTGGCAATCCCCCAAACACTCCCGGAAACCATAGGGGATTGCCACGTCGGGCCATAGCAATGGCCCTCCTCGCAATGACATACTCCTTTTTTCTGCTAAGCTAAACAATAATTTATCTCAGCAGCATAGAATCGGGCCGAGCGGACGGGTAACGATTACCACCAGACTCCGTGCGAGTTGGCCGCCGGGCC
>JAZSHO010000113.1:0-4034 GCA_045533345.1 Faecousia sp.
AATCAGGATGCGTTGGTTTCCTGCCTGGGTTCGTAACGAATTGGCCGCGGGGCCTTCCCCGCTAAACTACAATTTATCTATGCAGTAACGAATCGGGCCGACCACCCAATGGTCCCGGTCAACTGATCAACCAAAGGCTCGCATTGGCCGCCGGGCCATCCCGGCAAACTACAATTTACCTTTCAAAGGAGAATCCCTATGAACGCACAGGAAATTATTGAATACATCCGTACCTCCGAAAAGAAGACCCCGGTGAAGGTCTACGTCTGGGAGAAAACTCCCGTTACCTTCCCCAACTGCCACGAATTCCCCGCCGCTGATGGCTGCAAGATCGTCTTCGGCGACTGGAAGGATGTGGCTCCCGTTTTGGAAAGCAACGACTTTACCCACATCGAAATCGAGAACAACTGCCGCAACTCCGCCATCCCCATGCTGGACATGAAGAACATCCCCGCCCGGATCGAACCCGGTGCCATTATCCGGGAGCAGGTGGAGATCGGCAAGAATGCCGTCATCATGATGGGTGCCATCTTGAACATCGGCGCTGTGGTGGGCGAAGGCACCATGATCGACATGGGTGCTGTGCTGGGCGGCCGGGCCACCGTGGGCCGCAACTGCCACATCGGTGCCGGTGCGGTGCTGGCCGGTGTCATCGAGCCTGCTTCTGCCACCCCCGTCATTGTGGAAGACAATGTGATGGTGGGCGCCAATGCCGTGGTCATCGAGGGCTGCCGCATCGGCCAGAACGCGGTGGTGGCTGCCGGTGCCGTGGTGGTGTCCGACGTTCCCGCCAACGCGGTGGTGGCCGGTTGTCCCGCCAGGGTCATCAAGATGAAGGACGAGAAGACTGCCGGCAAGACCGCCCTGGTGGATGCACTGAGAGCGCTGTAAAATAGGACTGTCATTGCCGCACATTTTCTGCCCCGCAGAATACCATGGAATGTGAGCAATCCTTGCTTGCGAAAAACATTTCCGGAGGTATTCTTATGTGTGGTAACAACTGCAACGTGTGCAACTGGTTCAGCGGCAACAACTGGTGGTGGATCATTATCCTGCTGCTGATCTTCTGCAACTGCGGCAACGGCAACTACAGCAACTGCGGCAGCAACTGGAACAGCTGCGGCTGCGACAACGACCGTTGTTGTTGATGCGGCGAGTCGCTTCGGCGGCTCTCAGACAAAACAGAGAATGGGCGTCCCAATCGGGACGCCCTTATCTTTTTTGTTCCTGCGGTGCTTTTCCAATTTTTCTTGCATTTTCTCATTCTCCATGGTAAAATGTTTGGATGAAAACTATGCTCTTACGAAAGGAGGAACCTTTGTTGAAAAGACGGCTATTGCAATTGATCGTCTGCATCCTGCTGCTTGGCGTCATTGCCCTGCCCGCTTCTGCCGAAAGCACCGCTTCCAAGGTGGAAAGCTTCGTGACCGTCAATTCCGACGGCGACTGTCTGGTAGCACTGACGGTGACGCTGCATCTGGAATCCGCCTATGAAACCCTGGTGTTCCCGCTGCCTGCGGATGCCACCAATATCACCATGAACGGCTCCTCCGTTCGTGTCAACAGCACCCCCACTGCCATGGAGGTGGATGTGGCCAGAGCCACCGGCGGCCTCATCGGCGATTTTACAGTCCGGTTTGACTACACCATTCCCAACGCTGTCAAGGTCATCCCCTTCGAAAACGAGGAGGGGGAGCAGACCGCCTATCTGCAGCTGCAGCTGCCGCTGCTCAGCAGCTTCTCCCTGCCGGTGGACACCCTCAGCTTCGTGATTACCCTGCCCAGCAACATCCCCTATATGCCCAATTTCACCAGTACCTACCGCCAGACCAGTATGGAATCCGACCTGGATTACAACGTCAACGGCAGTATGATCACCGGCGCCAGCATCGTCCAGATCCAGGACCACGACAGCGTCATGATGACCCTGGTGGTTCCCAACGAGATGTTCCCCAGCATCAGCACCTACATCCGCACCGGCGACCCGGAGCTGATCCCCATGCTGATCTGCATCGGCGTAGCGATCCTTTATTGGCTGTTGTTCTGCCGGACCCTGCCTCTGATCCGCCGCCGCAGCGTTTCTGCCCCCGAGGGCATCACCGCCGGTGAGATCGGCTGCCATCTGACTCTGGCCGGCGGCGATCTGACCATGATGGTCATGACCTGGGCCCAGCTGGGTTACATTCTGATCCACCTTGACGGCAACCGGGTCATGCTCCACAAGCGCATGGACATGGGCAACGAGCGGAGCCAGTTCGAAGTAAAGATTTTCAAAACCCTCTTCGGTTCTCGCCGGATGGTGGATGCCACCGGCGTCCAGTACACCAAGCTGAGCCGGAAGGTATTCTCCACGATCCCCGGCGAGCGGAGTCTGTGCAAGCCCAATTCCGGCAATATGAAGATCTACCGCCTGCTGTGCAGCGCCTCCATGATCTTCTGCGGCATCGTGGTCGCCATGAACCTGGCCAATGTGCCGGTGCTGCAGGTACTGCTGTCGCTGATTCTGGCGGCTGTGGGCGTGGTCACCGGCTGGCAGATCCAGGAGATCGCTTACCGCACCCACCTCCGCGGCAAAACGCGGGTGTATGTGGGTCTGGTGTGTATTCTGATCTGGATCGTTCTGGGCATCCTCTGCGGCCAGTGGGTCATTCCCACCTGCGCCGCCATCGGACAGTGGCTTCTGGGCTTCCTGGCTGCCTACGGCGGACGCCGCAGCGAGCTGGGCCGCCATGACGCCGGCCAGATCCTGGGCCTGCGCAGCTACCTGAAGCACATCAGCAAGGAAGATATCCAGCGGCTCCAGAAAGCCGACCCGGATTACTTTTTCAACATGGCCCCCTACGCTTTGGCCCTGGGTATCATCAAGCCCTTCGCCGCCAATTTCGGCGGCCGGCCTATGGACCAGTGTCCGTATCTGGTGACCCGGGTCCACGGCAAGCGCAGCGCCATGGAATGGGCAGAGCTTCTGGCCCAGACCGCGGACATGATGGACGCCCGGTACCGCCGGGGCGAGATCGAGAAATGGCTCCCTATCCGCCGCGGATAAGGAAATATTACAGCCTGCGGGAAACCGCAGGCTGTTTTTTTGCTTTTCATCTTTCTTCTCCGGCGGGGATATGCTAAAATAGCAAAAACGATCTTTTGGGGGTTACTATGGGAACCTGTATTATTTTCTGCGCGGCGGAATTTGACGCATTGGCCAAGCCGCTGGCATCCGACGATTATATCATCGCTGCCGACGGCGGCTTGAAGCATACCAACGCCCTGGGGCTGACACCGGACGCGGTGCTGGGAGATTTCGATTCTCTTGGCTTCCTGCCGGAGGGGGCCAATGTATTCCCGGTGGAAAAGGACGACACCGATGCCATGCTGGCAGTGCGCCACGGTCTTGCTCTGGGCTTCCGGGAATTTTTGCTCTACGGCAGCATGGACGGTCCCCGGCTGGACCACACCATTGCCAATTTCCAGACGCTCCAGTTCCTGGCGGACAATGGCGCTTCCGGGTATCTGGTGGGCCGGGACTATCTGGTCACCGTGGTGAAGAACGGAACGCTGGTTTTTCCCGCAGGCTGCAGCGGCACCCTTTCCGTGTTCTGTCTGGGGGCCGATGCCACCGGCGTGACCTTGAAGGGCCTTTACTACCCCCTGGAAAAGGGCACCCTCACTGCCGGATTCCCCTTGGGGGTCAGCAACCACTTTACCGATGATTCCGCAGAAATATCCGTGGAAAGCGGCAGCCTGCTGGTACTGTGGGACCGGAAAAATGGGTTCCCGGTGAGAAGGTAAATTATTATTTACCGCGGTAAGAAATCATGTCATTGCGAGGCCCAAAGGGCCGTGGCAATCTCCTGCTGTGCATATGGACTTTGCAGATCTGAGGTGCAGAGCTGGAGATTGCCACGTCGGGGCTTTGCCCCTCCTCGCAATGACATTTCTTTTTCTTACTGCTAAGCGAAACGACTATTTCCCTCACCATCAACGCAAGCAAGGTGGATGTTATGTTAACCTATGAACTGAAAAAATCTCCCGGGGTG
>JAZSHO010000050.1:0-7155 GCA_045533345.1 Faecousia sp.
TCTGGGTGCAGCCGGTACGGCTGTAAACAGAAATTCATTTTGACAACAAGCGCCATCCATTCGGTGTGGTTTTTCTTTTTGGTGGCGATGGCCTCGAACCCATTTCAGTGCAAGGCTCCGGTGGAGCCTTGCTTGCCGCCGTCCAGCCGGCGGCAACACCATAATGTAATCGAGTCCTGTTGTCTCCATCCCCCAATTGTGGGGCCGCTGTTGCCGAATCCCAACCGAGAAACCTCGGCTTTATACATCAACCCAATATGTAGGGGCGACCTGTATCGCCCCTTTTGTGTTAACCTCCGCAGTCTACCAGGGTCCGGATGAAGCAGGCGGTGGCAGCCACCGTCAGCGTCAGCGACGCTGCCAGCAGACCCACCAGAATGGCGCTGACGATACTGGTGGCCACGATACCCACAGCCAGCAGTACCACCGAGAAGAAAATGGTCCCCAGAATCCCGGCCAGCAGGACATCCAGGGTGTCGCAAGCGCAGCTTGCCCGTGCGGTTCGCTCCGTCAGTGCCGCGGCCAGCAGCACAACCGCCAGATACACCACCCCGAAGCCCAGAGCCGCCCACAGGAAGACCACGGCAACGGTGATGACTCCGGTGATCTGGGCGAAAGCCGTGACTACCCCCAGGATGATAGCGGCGATGATGGCAGCCAGGGCACAGCTGCATCTGGACGTGCAATTGCATTGGAATAATGACATAAAGATTCACCTCCCATTGCAGATTATGCCGAATTTTGGGGAGGTGTGCGGACAGCCACCGGAGAAAAAACGGAAAATTTTGAAATCTGCGGAAATAAGGCTTGACATTTCCGAAAAATTGGGTATAATACTAATGCTAAGCATAGAGGATTTGTGTAACGGTAGCACACCGGACTCTGACTCCGTTTGCGGGGGTTCGAATCCCTCATCCTCTGCCAAAAAACAAAGGCCACCTTCGGGTGGCCTTTGTTTTTTGCGAGGTGAAGGATTCGAACCCATTTAAATGCAACAGTCCGGTGGACTGTTGCTCACCGCCGGTCTCGACGGCGGTGACACCTTAGTGTAATCGAATCCCTCATCCTCTGCCATAAAAACCAGATACCCATCCGGGTATCTGGTTTTTATTTTAGGGTGGGATTCGAACCCATCTAAATGCGATATGCCGGTGGCATATCGCTGCCACCAGTTCAAAAACTGGTGGCTCCCTTGATTTTTTCCTGTTTTTACGGGTAAAAATGTTATCGAATCCCTCATCCGGTTTCCTCCGGAATCCTGGGGCTTCTTTTTCCATTCACCGCTTTTGAAGTTTGGATTTTTTCAAATTTTCAGAAGCGGTTTTTGTTTTTGCCGATTGAACTTCACAAGCATTTTACAAGCCTCCGCTTTCGGATTTTACATGGCAGCGATAGGATGGATTCATAAGGATGAATCCATCCGAATCCAAATAAGGAGAGATTACTTATGAAAAAGTTTATTTGCAGGATGCTTGTCTTCGTGATAGCGCTGTCCCTTTCTGCCTGCGGCGGCAAGGAAACTGCCTCTGTGTCTACCGACGGCTCCACTTCCATGCAGAAGGTGATCAATGCGCTTGGTGAAGCATTCATGGAAGATACCGGCGCAAACTATACCTACAATGCTACCGGTTCCGGTACCGGCATCAAGGCAGTCAAGGACGGCACCTGCGACATTGGCCTGTCTTCCCGGTATCTGAAAGACAGCGAAAAGGCGGAAGGTCTGCAGGAGACCATTCTGGCCATCGACGGTATTGCCATCATCCTGCACATGGACAATTCTGTTGCTGATCTGACAGTAGAGCAGATCGCTGCCATCTTTAAGGGTGAGGTCACCAATTGGAGCGAAGTGGGCGGCATGGACGGTGAGATCGTCTGCATCGGTCGGGAGGAATCCTCCGGTACCCGGGATGGCTTTGAATCCATCACCGGTACGGAAGATGTCTGCGTTTACCGCCAGGAGCTGACCTCCAACGGTGCGGTACTGACTGCTGTGGCGGAGAATCCCAATGCCATCGGGTATGTTTCCCTGTCCTCCGTCAAGGATACGGTAAAGGCAATCTCTGTGGGCGGAGTAGCCCCCAGTGAAGCAACCATCAAAGACGGTAGCTATGCAGTGCAGTGACCCTTCGTGCTGGTCACCAAGGAAGGTGTGGCTTTGAGCGAAACCGCACAGGCGTTCTTTGATTTCGCAACTTCCACTGCCGCAAACGAGATCATCACCGGCTGTATTTTGTCCGTGGGCCGAATCGTAGGCGAGTCTGCGGCGCTGCTGTTCACCGCCGGATTTGCTCACACAATGGGTGGCTTCTTTGAAGCATTAAGCGCCTCCGGCGCGACATTGACGGTGGCCCTCTATGTCTACGCCACAGAAGCGGGCAATTTTGAGGTGGCCTTTGCCATCGCTGCCATCTTGATGATTCTGACCCTGCTGATCAATCTGAGTGCCATTCTAATTGGAAAGTATTTCGAGAGGAAAAACAAAGCATGCGTATAATTTCTGCTAAAAACCTAAGCCTGTGGTACGGTAACTTCCAGGCGCTGAAAAATATTAATATTGAGATCTCCGAGCATAGCATCACCGCGCTTATCGGCCCTTCCGGCTGCGGCAAGTACACATTTCTGAAGACGCTGAATCGGATGAATGATCTGGTTCCCGGCGTTCGCATCACGGGGGAAGTGCTGTATGGCAGTCAGAATATCTTCGAGGCGGATGTAACCAACCTCCGTAAGGAAGTGGGTATGGTGTTCCAGAAACCCAATCCCTTCCCCATGAGCATCTACGATAACATTGCCTACGGCCCCAGAACCCACGGCATCACCAACAAGGCACAACTTGACGAAATCGTGGAAAAAGCCCTCCGGGGTGCCGCCATCTGGGACGAGGTCAAAGATCGGCTGAAAAAGAACGCATTGGGGTTATCCGGCGGTCAGCAGCAGCGGCTGTGCATCGCAAGAGCGCTGGCGGTAGAACCCAAAGTGCTGCTGATGGACGAGCCCACCTTTGCCCTTGACCCCATTTCTACCTCCCGAATCGAAGATCTTGCCATGGAACTGAAAAAGGACTACACCATCGTCATGGTCACCCACAATATGCAGCAGGCCGTCCGTATTTCTGACCAGACTGCCTTTTTTCTGCTGGGCGAGCTGGTGGAGTATGGCAGTACGGAAGAGCTGTTCTCCCAGCCCGGGGACAGGCGTACCGAAGATTACATTACAGGAAGGTTTGGTTAATATGAGAGATTTCTTTCTGGAACAGCATCATGGATATGATCGCCGCCGAGCCCTCCCAGGGGGAATATGCGCTGGATTTGCTGATGATCGCCAAATATTTTGAGCGGATCGGCGACCACTGCACCAACATTGCGCAGTGGGTGGAATTCTCCGTTACCGGTATTCATAAGGACTGCCGGTAAGATGTAAAATGTATGTAAAGTTCCTTTGGAAACTTGAATTCTGCCGCTGAAATCGCTATTATTTTAGAAAAAAGCAAGGAGGTGCCGCTATGATCTGGTGTGTGGAAGACGATGCCAGCATCCGGGATATCGAAGTGTATGCGCTGCAATCCACCGGCTTTGAAGCCAGGGGTTTTGAAGACGGTGACAGCTTTTGGAATGCGCTGCAGTCCGAACAGCCGGAACTCATCGTGCTGGATGTGATGCTTCCCGGCAAGGACGGTGTCACGCTGCTGAAAATGATGAAGGCATCCGAAGAATTCCGGGACATTCCCGTGATCATGGCCACCGCCAAGGGTACGGAATACGATAAGATCCAGAGCCTGGACTTAGGTGCGGACGATTATCTCGTCAAGCCCTTTGGCATTATGGAAATGGTCAGCCGGGTGAAGGCGGTGCTGCGCCGGTGCAGGCGGTCAGCCCCCTCCGGCTTACTGAAACTGGAGGGCCTGGTGCTGAACCCGGAGGAGCATACCGTCACCATCGACGGAGAACGGGTCACTCTGACTTATAAAGAATACGAGCTGCTGCATCTGTTCCTTTCCCAGCCGGGCATTGCCTTTACAAGAGAGCAGCTTCTGTCCAGTGTCTGGAACACAGAGTATTTGGGAGAAACACGAACCGTGGATATGCATATCCGAACCCTGCGGCAGAAGCTGGGCAGTTATGGCAATATCATCGAAACCGTCAGAAATGTAGGCTACCGCCTGGAGGCAAAGCATGACAAGTAAGATCTTCCGCTCCACGGTGGTCGTTGCGGTGGTGGTGCTGCTTTGTTCTCTTGGTATTGTGATTGGTGTTCTGTATAACCACTTCACCGGGGTGCAGGTGCAGCAGCTGAAGGACGAGCTGAGCCTTGCGGTTACCGGAACGGAGCAGTATGGCAATGCCTTCCTGGAAAATGTGGAGGCAGATCGCTTCCGTGTTACCTGGATCGATACCGATGGTACCGTTCTTTTTGATACACAGGTAGACCAGAGTGCCATGGAAAACCATGCTGACCGGGAAGAGATCCGGGAAGCCTTTGCCGCCGGTGCCGGCAGCGCTGTGCGTATTTCTTCCACCCTGACCGAGCAGACCTATTATGAAGCGCGTCGCTTATCGGATGGAACGGTGCTGCGTATTTCCACCAATCAGGCATCCGCCTGGGCATTGATGATGGACCTGCTGTGGCCGATTATTTTCATCGCTGTACTGGCGATTTGCCTCTCTTTGATTCTTGCTCGCAGAATGGCAAAGAATATTGTGGAACCAATGAACAGTTTGGACTTGGAGCATCCGCTGTCCAATGACACTTATGAGGAGCTTTCTCCTCTGCTGCGGCGGATCAACCAGCAGCATTTGCAGATCGATGCCCAAATGCGCAAGCTGCAGCGAAAAACCGACGAATTCATTCAGATCACTTCCCATATGCAGGAGGGACTGGTGGTGCTGGATAAGGAAACCCGTATCCGCTCCATCAATTCTGCAGCTCTTAAAATTTTTGGAGCGGAAGAAAGCTGCGTGGGTAGTAGCTTTTTCCGGGTAAACCGCAGCAACCCGCTGCGGCAGGCACTGAACGATGCGTTAGACCGCGGCCATGGAAGTGCCGTGCTGGAGCTGGAAGGAAGCGCCTACCGTTTTGACATGAGCAGCATCCAGTCCGACGGAAATCTGCTGGGAGCTGTCATCCTTGCTGTGGATGTGACGGAATCCCGGAACGCGGAACAGATGCGCCGGGAATTCTCCGCAAATGTGTCCCACGAACTGAAAACACCGCTGCAGGGCATTATCGGCAGCGCCGAACTGCTGGAAAGTGGGATGGTAAAGCCAGAGGATAATGCCCGGTTTGTAGGGCATATCCGCAAGGAAGCCTCCCGGCTGGTGAATCTGATCGAAGATATCATCCGTCTTTCGCAATTGGATGAAGGCGTGGCACTTCCTACAGAAACTGTCGATATGCTGGCACTGGCAGAGGAGGTAAAAACGATCCTCCAACCCAGCGCGGAAGAAAAGAATGTGCGCATTTCTGTTTTTGGCAAAGGGTTTTCTGTGGTTGGTGTTCGCAGAATGTTCCAGGAGATCCTTTACAATCTCTGTGACAATGCCATCAAGTACAATGTTCCCGGCGGCAGCGTGACGATCCATGCAGAGGATAACCGCCTGGTTGTCAGCGATACCGGCATCGGCATCCCGGCAGAGCATAAGGGCCGGATCTTTGAACGGTTCTACCGGGTGGATAAGAGCCACTCCAAAGCCTCCGGCGGTACCGGTTTGGGTCTTTCCATTGTCAAGCATGCAGCAGCCTACCATGAGGCAGAAATCAGCCTGGAAAGCACTCCCGGTAAGGGAACAACAATTACAGTTACATTTTAATCGATTGCCGCCGTGGTACATCCACGGCGGTTTTTCATGCTCTTGACGAACTCCATACGCCGAGCGGATGATAGCGACCGGTCGAGCAAGCCCAGCGGTTGTATGACAACTGCCCGTGTGCGGAATGAATTGCCGGCGGGCGCTGCCCGCTTTACATAGATTTTACTTAGGTTTTGCAAACCCTCTATGGTTTTTACAAATGTTAAAATCTAAAATGTAGACTGTCGAAATAAGAAAATTTGACCTAAAGGAGATATATATGACAACCTACATTTTCAAAATCATCTCCCTGTTGGGTGGTCTTGCACTGTTCCTGTTTGGTATGGATGTAATGGGCAAGGCACTGGAACGGCAGGCAGGCGGTAAGTTGCAGACCATTCTGGCAAAGATGAGCAGCAATGTGTTCAAGGGCTTTCTTTTGGGTCTGGGGGTTACCGCTGTGATCCAGTCCTCTTCCGCAACCACGGTCATGGTGGTCGGCTTCGTCAACTCCGGTATTATGACCTTGAAACAGGCGGTGGGTGTAATCATGGGTTCCAACATTGGCACCACTGTCACCGCCTGGATTTTGTCCCTGTCCGGTCTGGAGGGTGACAGTTTCCTCATTAAACTCTTCAAACCTTCCACTCTGGCACCGCTCATCGGTATCATCGGCATCGTGATGTACATGGGCAAGAACGAAAAACGGAAGGGTATCGGTACCATCTGCTTAGGCTTCCTGGCGCTGATGACCGGCATGGATCTGATGAGCAGCTCCATGTCTTTCCTCAAGAGTGAAGCCTGGTTTGCCGACCTGATGATTTCGTTTACCAACCCCATTCTTGGTATTCTGTTCGGTGCTGTGCTGACAGCCATCATCCAGTCTTCCTCTGCATCTGTGGGTATTCTGCAGGGCCTGTGCGTTACCGGCGCGGTTACCTACGGCGCAGCCATTCCCATTATTCTTGGTCAGAACATCGGAACTTGTATCACCGCTATTATGGGCGCTATCGGTGCAAACCGGAATGCCCGTAGAACCGCTATGGTCCACCTGCTGTTCAATGTGGTTGGCGCGGTTATGTTTGCTGTGGTGTTCTATGGCCTGGGTATGTTCATCGAGTGGAACTTCCTTGGTGATTCTGTGCAGGCTTGGGATATTTTTGTGATCCACACCGGATTCAACCTGATTGCAACGGCCGTGCTGATGCCTCTGAATGGTCTGCTGGTAAAACTGGCATATTTGATTGTTCCGGAAGTGGCAGAACCTCAGAAGACCGAACTGTTGGACGAGCGTCTGCTGGCAACCCCCGCCGTTGCTGTGCAGCGTGCGCATGAGATCGCCGGTAAAATGGCGGCAGATGCAGCTGAG
>JAZSHO010000141.1:0-6872 GCA_045533345.1 Faecousia sp.
AGCACAGTATCGCTTCCAGTTTCACCATTCCAACAGTTAAGGCGGCAGCGATCACAAAGTGCTGCCGCCCTGTCAGGCTTCTTAGTAGTGTATACACAGCTTCCGGAGACCGATACTGCTTAAAGCTGTATCCTTCACCCAGCTGCTTCTTGAGTTTCTTCTGCTTCAGCACAGTATCCCCTCCTACATAAACTGCATCTGTTCCTGCGGCTCCGGTGGTTCCTGGGTTTCCTGGACTTGATCCGTATCCTGAACATCCAGCATCATCTGCGCTTCCTGCGCTCTCCGGAATTGCTCTCTTGCCATTTTCATGCTGTCCTTCAGCGCCTCTTCCAACACATTTGTGTCCAGTCCGCAGTCCCGGTAGCCTTGCAGAACAGTATGGTAATACCCCACAGACGGGAAGCCAAAGTCCTTGGTCTTGTCCATGATGTACACCATACCACTAGTCTCCATACCGTTATTCATCTTAACCAGGATCTGTTCCTTGTCATAGTAACAGTACCCCGTCTTGTGGTAACCCTCATACATATCCAGTCTCGCTTCATCCCGCTTCTGGATTCGCCAGATGCCTACCGGAACAACAGAACCCTCCTGGGGCGCAATGGTGGCATGAGCCCCCATTGGAGAACCCTTGAATTGCAGGGCATAGTTCTCTATGACTCCTGTACCTATAAACTTAGCACCGGGACATCGGCCATACATTTGTCTCTTATGCAAATTGCTTCCATAGGCAATATATAACTTTCCCATTGATCCTCCTTAACACATTTCCATACTACCTGCAGACACTACCTGCTGCTGTTGCTGCTCTTCCCGAACAGCTTCTACCCCGACAGCAGAGGAAGCAGAGTGTTCCCTTTCCTGCCGCTGCTGCAGTAACCGTTCTCTCTGCTGAACAGCCTGAGCTGGATCCTTCCAGGCGATGTTCCCCTCAAGGTTCTTCAGTAGGTGCAGTCTTGCAGTCTTGAACTCCTCACCAATCATGCCCAACCGCAACAGCCATGTACGGAAAGTGTACTTCTCGTTGCTGCTTTGCGTTCTGCTTCGAGACGCGGTTCGCTGCACCAACGCCTGATGGGAGATAGCAAGACACAGCTGGATGTAGCTCTTCACTTCCCCTGCATGGAGAGTGGAGTTGAACATCCGAAACTCTATGGTTCCCTTAGAAAACACACTATGTAGGTTCAAGGCGTGATACCGGGTGTCATGGTAATGGGTGTACCGTCCGGAAGAACCGTTGTACCACAGAGACTCAAACTCCGACATGGACTTGGGGCGCTTCAGATTCACATCATCCAGGAAGCGAAGGTCCGCTTTCTTGCAGTAGTACTCCCGTCCGATATTGACTTTCAGAGTCTTGTACAGCAGATCCTCTTTGGATGCCATAATGTTCACCACATTCCGGAGTGTCTTCGGATCGTGCTGGGATGCATCCACATGGATATGGATGCCGCAGCTGTCATTGACCATGGCACCACCTTTGCGGAGTTTGCGAATCAGTTCCTGCACAGTTTCAATATCCTCATACCTGCAGATGGGAGATACCATCTCCACCGAGTGCAGTCGGCTGGCACTTCTATCCCCTCTTGCCTGACAGCGGATACTGCCATCGCTGACCAGCTTCCATTTCCGGCCGGTGCCGTCGTCCACGGTATATGCATCATAACTGCCGCCTACATGGACAGCAGAAGTTCCAAAGTGTTTGGCGATGATCTTTGCGGCGGCATTTCGGGTAATGCCGGTCATCTCCACCTCAATACCAAAATTCTGGGTTCTCAACAGACCTCACCTCCTGCGCTTCTCTTTGGGTAGCCCTTCACCTTGGCCAAACAGCCCAATTTTTCCTCGCATGCTCGCCAAATCAGGGTGAATCGCCTCCCGGTGGTGTAGACGGTCGTCCGGAGCCTTTGGCCTCTGAAACCCGCGCATCCTCGCAATTTTCAGGCAACTCCTCTTTCCCCATACGGTATCGCCACAGAGGGCACCGTCTGTTCTGACATAAACGAACCTCCACTACATTCCCGCAGCAGCAGTCCAAACACTTCAACCGGATAGCCTTTCCTCTGGTGATTCGATCTTCCAAGCTTACTCCCCGGCAGAATGCCCCACAGCAGAGGAGGAAAATTTCTTCTTAGGTCTTTGAGCTTCCGTTTTCACATCCAGATAGGCCTTTACATTTCCCGGCACCAGCTTTTGGAACAGTGCCTCTGCCGCCTGAGCCAGTTCCTCCTCCAGAGAGATTCCCTTTTGCTCTGTATAGGTCTGCAGCGCAAACAGTTTCTCCGCATCGAACTTTACTTTGATTGTCTTCTTCATAACGGTTCCTCCCTTGATTGCAAATAAAAATGCCGGGGATCTCTCCCCGGCAGTCTGCCTTTGCTGTTATTCCGTTGCTTCCTCCGCTGTTACCAGCTGTGCGTCATGCTTGTCCAGCGCTTCTACGATAAGGCCCACCACAAACTCTCTCTGTGAGATCTTCTTGCCGGTGCGTTCCTTTTCCGCTGCCAGGTAGTTCTTGATTCTCTGATCCAGTTCCTCAGGGATCTGAAATGCCAGGGTTTTCATATTGCCGTTTGCCATAGTTTTGTTTCCTCCTAAAAAATGTTCTTTCAAAATGTTAGTGATGTATTCGCTCAGTGCTTGGCCCAGTGTATTCTTTTCCTCTATGACCTTTGCATGGAGGTCCACCGGGATCTGGGCGCATAAGTTACGGGTCTCTGCCATACTGCTTTCTCCTTTCCTGAATTGCAATGCAAGCATACCGCAAGTAGTGGGTAATAGCTATTCACACTATGCAACAAAGAAGTAGTCTTCAAATGCAGCATAAGCAATAAATGCGTTTTCAGTGTATCCCCAGAGTATCCTCTGAGAAGAACAGCGACAGCTGATCTTCATCTACCTTCTGCTGCTTTTCCTCACTGAGCCACCACCGCATTACATCTTCACCAGTTTTCCACTGGTGGTAGGGTTTGCCGTTTCCCTCCCTGGCCTTGAGCATTTTCTCAAAGGCCCGCAGGTATGCCTGCTGGTACTTCGGGTAACGGGCGAATTCTTTTCGCATCTGAACAGGTCCCGCCAAGGGGCATCCGATACACCCGATCCGGTCAAAGCCCTCATCGTACAAACAGCAGTGGGGAATGTTCCGAGAATTCAGATACTCCCACACATCCTCGCCAGTCCAGTCAATGATAGGGTTCAGGGTATGCATGGACTTCATGGTGCAAGTTTCAAACATACGCCGTGCTTCATCATTGTCGTTCATCAGCTTGATGTAATGCTTGGTGTAGTTATTCAGTTCCAGCAGTCCCCGGTTATTTTTCCGCTTGGTACTTTCCTCCCAGCGCACACCGGTGATGGCGATCCGGCCGCGACCGCCGCCTTCTTTCAGTTCGTCGCAGCAGTAGCGCACCTTACGGGTTGGCGGCATCCCCTTTTTCACGATAAGCTGCCACATGGTAAGCTCCGGCATGTCCACGATCACATCCGGGTAATGTTCCCGGATGAAATAAACAGCCTCCGGGGGATCCACCGTCGTGTGGCTGTAATGGGCATCAAACTTTACCCCTGCCTCCTTGCACAGGTGATACACACATTGGCTGTCCTTGCCTCCGGAAAAGGCCACATAGTAACCTTCCGGTGGCTCAAATGCTTTTATGCGTTGGATTGCAGTGGCAACTTTATCTTGGGTCCCGAACAAAGTATTTTCCACCAGCACCTGTAAAGATCAGCTGCCTTCATATCCATATACCTCCAATCCTGATCTTTCTTCCTAGATGAACACTACTGCATGGTCATACCTGTCTGCGGCTCCCGCTTGGGCAGGATCCCTTCTGAGTCATACACAAGCATCCGGTCGGTATCGCAGTTTTCCATGGTGAGTCCTTTTCCATCGGTACTCACGAAACCAACCATTCTCATATTGCAGCTTTTAAACTCAGATTCCTTGATTTCGCATTTGGAGAAGTCGCTGTCCGTCAGGTCACAGCAGTCCATCTGAACACCCTCCATCTTGCAGAACTGGAACTTGGTAGATCCCATAGGGTTGTCATAGAACCCGGTATCGAACATAGTGCAGTTATCAAACTGCACATTCCCCAGCTTACAAACAGAGAATCTGGCATGATCCAGATTGCAGTTTCGGAAGCTGCATCCGGTGAAGTCCATATCCTCAAACACAGTACAATCAAAATTGGCGCCGTCGAATTGGACCCCGCTGAAATCCTTGTTCAAGATTCTGCAGTAGGAAAGATCGATACTTTCCAAGGTTTTCTTCTGTTCCATAGTTAATCCTCCATTTCTCCTTCCTCAGTGGTTTCCGGTACTTCTTCCTCAATGTAGTCGATGTAAGGATTCTTACACCAGCCTGTCCAATTGCGGTTTGCTACTCTTGTTTTTACAACACCGTAGCGTGTGCCCATTGCCTCAATCACATAACCATCCCCGATATAAATCCCGATATGCCCATCTGAATGGACAAGGAGTCCGGGAATTTCCGGAAGCGTAGAAATGTGCCCTTTCTCCGGTGCGTTGTAGTACATGCCATCGGCACCAATATCCGGCATACCGTTGCTGCCGTAGCGAATCTCGCCGGTATCCACATCGTACCAACTGTAGCTCTTGATAAGGCCGATACAGTCTGCGGTTCGTCGGCCTATGTAGTTGGCACGGATGAAGTCCTCATAAGGTAGGATGGCATCGGGAAGCTGGGCAATCTTGGATTCCAGCAGGCTCTCCGTCAGTACAAGGCCGAAGGTACCCATCACGTAACCCCACTGGGCATCGTAGGCCTCTATTGCCCACTGTACCAAGTCCAGGTTGTTCTTGTTGGCAGGATTGGTAAAGCCGGAGGTATCGATGTGCTTGGAGCGGATATTCTTCATCACATTGGTAAAGTCCTGCACTTGGATGTTGGTGCCGAACTCCCCATTGACCGCCGCTATCAGCTGTCCATCCGTCTGCTCCGGCCGGAAACAGGAAACCAGCCGATCCACAAATCCCGGCTGGTCGGCGTAGTCACTGAGGGCCATGATGTAAAGCACTTGGGCTGCACGGGTTTCGCTTCCCATCTCTTTTTCCATCATGGCTTCCTCAATATCATTCATGGTGTTCTCCACATTGGTCAGCCGCACAATATCGGAGGCGGAGAGGTTAGCTACCACATACTGCTGTAGGCTTGCGGTATCAATCTCGAAGTCACCGCTGAACACACTCGCCACAAAGATCATAGGAGCGATTAGCGCCACGAACAGTACCAGGATGGCGAACAGCAGCTTCTTCAACACCTTCGGATCCGAGATGATTGCCACCGCAATCTTTTTCAGCGCCGCACCTACCGCCGCACTCATTTACCGGCCTCCCGCTGTACCGAACAGCTTGGACTTATGATCCGGTGCAATGACCTGCAGGAGATACCGTTCATTGCCGCAGCGGAACAAACAGGTACCGCGCAGGGCGCTGTGGATCAGTTCATACTCTGCCTCCCCTACCTGCAGAGACTCCATATATTCCTTGGGATTGATAGATCCGGGATTGAATAGGAACTGGTGAGTAGGAATGGCAAACAGAGGCTTTGTGAATTCCCGGATAGAGGGAATCAGGAAGTCCTCAATGTTCTGGGAAGCCAGCACCAGAGAGGAGTCCATCTTACGAACACGCTTCATGGCATTGCGGATGTACTCAATGGTGGTAGGACTGTCCAGGAACAGGTACAGCTCATCCAGGGCCGCAACACAGTTGCCCACGCACAAAAGCTGGTGGGTCATATAGGACAGGATATTAAACTCAATGGCACAACGGAGCTTCTTATTCAGGTCCATAATGCCCTTAACGCCGAATACCAGGAACTTATCGTCCTGAATATTGGTATGGCCATTAAAGAACCGGCTTTCAGAACCGACGCACATAGAGTTCAGTCCCAAACAGATTCGCTGGAGGTTTTCCTCCGTATAGAGCTGCTTCTGCTCCCCATCAAAGTTCCGGTATTCCGTTACGCAGATCTCGAACAGATCCTCCAGAATGGGGTAATCTGTGGGCTTTAGCTTGGAATAGTCCGTGGTATCCGTGAGGCCATACTTCTCATAGAGCCGGGACAGCATGATCTCAATGGTATCCACTTCTGCGTCGGTAAAGTCCTTATAACTGCGGAACCAGTCTTTCAGGAAGGCGATATGCTGGGCGATTCTGCCGCTCCGTCTGAAGGCCTCCGGTGCATCCGGATCCTGCAGAGGTTCGCTGGACCACACCTTGGGTTCCAGGATATTACTCATGTAATCCCCTTCCAGATAGTCCAGGTAACAGCCGCCGTTGTTCTCCGCCAGGGTCTTCAGTTCCCCTTCCGCATCCAGAGCAATGATGGTCTTGCCTGCCTCCCGCAGATTCGTCAGCAACAGCTTCAGCAGGTAGCTTTTACCGGCACCGGAGTTACCTAAAATCAGGGCAGAGCCTGTGGTCTTGTCGTCCGCACGGCGGTCCAGATCCACCAGGATATTGGTACCAAACTTGTCACGACCGATATAAAAGCCCTGGGGGTCAGTTTTACCGGAGAAGTTAAAGGGGTACATATTAGCAACAGCACTGGCCGGCAGTACCCGTTCAAACTGGCTTCCAAACTGGTTCTTGCCTGCGGGAAGTGCAGACAGAAACCCTTCCTTCTGCCGCAGAGTCAGCCGGTCGACGGTGATCTTACTGCGGGTCAGTTCCATGGCAATATCCGCCTGCAGGCTTTCCAATGCGCTCTTACTCTTGGCCTTCAGCTCCAAAAACACAGCACAGTGCAGCAGGGGCTCTTTCTCCCGGTTCAGGTTGGCTAGTAGTGTCTGCACATCGATGAGGTTCTGTTCTGCCTTAATGGCCTCATTGATATCAGAATC
>JAZSHO010000152.1:0-6132 GCA_045533345.1 Faecousia sp.
GGTACAACCGATGGCATTCCCACCTGCATTTATTGATGAATTGGTGGCTCGCAATCCCATTGAGGATGTTGTGGGTCAGTATGTAAACTTAAAACGCTCCGGCGGAAATATGTTCGGTCTGTGCCCGTTCCATGGGGAAAAGACCGCTTCCTTCTCCGTAGCGCCGGATAAGGGCATGTATTATTGCTTCGGCTGCCACAAGGGCGGCGGCGTGATCAATTTCCAGATGGAAATTGAGGGATTGAGCTATCCGGACGCGGTTCGGGCACTGGCAGAGCGGGTCGGCATGACAGTGCCGGAGGATGAACAGTATCAGAGCCGCTACAAGCAGCAGGAGCGGCTTTGGGCCCTGCACAAGGAAGCGGCCCGGTTTTTCCACAGCCAGCTGTATGCCCCCGTGGGCCGGGAAGCCCTGGAATACGCTCTGGGCCGCGGTATGTCCCGGTCTATTCTGACCACCTTTGGGGTTGGCTATGCCCCCGACAGCTGGGACAGCATGCTCAAGGCCATGCGGGCCAAGGGCTACACCGACCAGGAACTGCGGGATTCCGGCCTGGTGACTGTATCCCAGAAAAACGGAAACCTATTTGACCGGTTCCGGGACCGGCTCATGTTCCCCATCATCGATGTCCGGGGCAATGTGATCGGCTTTGGCGGCAGAATCATCAAGAAGGATTCCAATGCTGCCAAATACCTCAATTCCCCGGAAACCTTGATTTTTAATAAGCGTAAGAATCTCTTTGGCATGAATCTGGCCAAGAAGAGCAAACAGGGCTATCTGATCCTGGTGGAAGGCAATGTGGATGTGGTTACCCTGCATCAGTACGGCTTTGACAATGCTATCGCCTCTCTGGGAACCAGCTTGACAGAAGAACAGGCATCCCTGCTGACCCGCTATACAGATCAGGTCGTGCTGATCTATGACGGCGACAATGCCGGACAGAATGCTACCCAGCGGGCCATTCCCATTCTGGAAAAGGCCGGCATTCAGGTGAAGGTGCTGCAGCTGCGGGACGCCAAGGACCCGGACGAATTCCTGAAAAAGTTCGGTGCGGACCGGTTCAAAATGCTGCTGGAGGAATCCTCCAACCGGGTGGAATACCAGCTGAACGCCATCCTCAAAAAATACGACATCCGGGATGATGACCAGAAGGTGAAATACCTCCAGGAATCCGCGGAACTGATCTGTACCTTGAGCAGCGCTGTCCAGCGGGAGGTTTACTCCGGCCGGGTGGCAGAGGTTGCCAAGGTCAGCATGGAGGCCATGAAGCTGGAAGTGGGCCGTGCCTACAAGCGCCGGATGGCCCGGGAGAAGAAAAAGCAGGAAAAAATCGACCTTTCTCCTGCTAAGAATCTGCAGCCCAAGAGCCGTACCATCCGCTATGACAATATGAAGTCCGCTATGGCGGAGGAAATGATTCTGGCATTGTGCCTGCGGGAACCTGCGTTGCTGGATGTGGCCAGGGATTTGAAGCCGGAGATGTTCTCCTCCGAATTGCTTGGTCGGGCCTACGGCCAGCTGCAGCAGCGGCACCGGGAGGGCCTGGACGTTTCTCTTGGCGGACTGACGGATTTCAGCGCTGAGGAGATGTCCCACATTGCGGGCATCCTGCAAAGGCAGGAGGGGCCTGTGAGTGAGCAGGCGCTATTGGATTGTGTCCGTACCATTCAGCGGGAACATCAGACCGGCAAGGTGGAAACGGAAGAGGACCTGCTGGCTCTGCGGAACAGACTGAAGGAAAGAAAAGGAATCAAAGCATGACAGAGCTTTTGGACAGACAGCCATCCCTGTTCGAGGATGATGTTGGCCAATATATGAAGGAAATTCGGGAATTTCCCCGGTTAAGTCCGGAAGAAGAACGGTCTCTCGCCCGGCTTTGCGCAGATGGGGACCAGGATGCGATCCGCCGCATGGTCAGTTGCAATCTGCGGCTGGTGGTGTCTATCGCCCGGGAGTATGCGGGCCGTGGTGTTGCCTTGCTGGACTTGGTCCAGGAGGGCAGTATCGGCTTGCTGGTTGCCGCCCGAAAATTTGACTATACCCTGGATTACCGGTTTTCCACCTACGCCACCAAATGGATCCGCCAGGGTGTGACCCGTTGCTTGATGAACCACAGCGGAACCATTCGGGTACCGCTACATACCGCCGAGCGGATCCGCAAGATTCAGGCGGCGAAAGCGGTCCTTTTGCAGGAAAACGAAACGGAGCCTACCGCTGCGGAAATTGCGGAGAGGACGGACATTCCCGAAGAAAAGGTCCGGGAACTGCAGATGCTTTCTCCGGAAATTTGTTCCCTGGATGTGACAGTCGGTGAGGACGAGAACACCCTGGGAGCGCTGCTGGAGGACAGACAGGCCCTGCAGCCCCAGGAGGAATTGATTCGTCGGGAGCTGGAAAACACCATCACCACCCTTATGGGATCTTTGAACGACCGTCAGCAGCAGATTCTGCGCCTCCATTTTGGTATGGAGGACGGTACCTGCTATTCTCTGGAGGAAATCGGAAAGCGCCTTGGAATCTCCAAGGAACGGACCCGACAGATTGAACGGCAGGCCATGGACAAGCTGCAGAAAATGGGTACCAGCATGGGATTGGAGGATTTTTTAAGTGATTGATTTGGATTTTTCCTTTGAGGAAAGCCCTTGGGAATACTTTGTACAGGGTTTGAAGGAAGATGAGGTTATTGATGGTGAATATGTTTTGACCCTAATGGAAGGGGAAACGGAAGCTGCTTTCGAAGAGGCTCTGGACTGGATCGAAGACAGCGATCATTGGCTGGATATCTCCAATCTTCCCAGCGCTGTCTATTCCGGCGAGGATGGACGGCGGCTTCACGAAGAAGCGGAATTTGTGAAGCAGGGTATGAAGCTGGATACTCTGGAGGAAACAAACCCTTTGCGGCTGTACCTGGAGGAACTGGCATCGGTTCCCGCTTGCGGTGATATCTGTGTTCTGGCGGAGGACCTGTCTCAGGCAAACCGAGCCGGTGTATCTGCGGATACTCTTCGTACGAAGTTGGTCGATCTGCTCTTGAGCCGTGTTGTGGAGTTGTCTGGGGAATACACGGGCAGAGGCATCCTGTTAATGGATCTGATTCAGGAGGGCGGTATCGGACTTTGGAAAGCCACAAATGTATTTGTAGGTCGCGGAACGGATTTTCAGCGCTGCTGTGACTGGTGGATCCGTTTTTATATGAGTAAGGCGATTCTGATACAGGCCCGCCAAAGCGGTGTGGGCCAGAAAATGCGCACCGCGTTGGAAGACTACCGGGCAGTAGACGAGCGTCTGCTGGCGGAATTGGGCAGAAACCCCACCCTGGAAGAAATCGCCCTGGAGCTGCATATGACTCCGGAGGAAGCCCTCACGGTGAAGAATATGCTGGACAATGCCAGGATCCTTGCCAGCGCCAAGAAGCAGCCGGAGCCGGAGGAGGAAGATCCTGAAGAAGAGCAGGCGGTGGAAGATACCGCCCTGTTCCATATGCGCCAGCGGATTTCGGACCTTTTGTCCGGTCTGAGCGAGGATGATGCCAGGCTGCTGAACCTGCGCTTCGGTCTGGAGGGCGGAAAGCCCCTGTCTCCCGAAGAAGTTGGACGTCGGCTGGGCTTGACACCCGATGAAGTGGTGGCCCGGGAGGGTGCCGCTCTGGCGAAACTGAGAAACAAATAACACTGTAAGGAAGAGGAATATAACATGGCTAAGAAAATTTCCATCGCCATTGACGGACCTGCCGGTGCCGGCAAGTCCACCATTGCCCGCCGCCTTGCCAAGGAACTGGGCTATTACTATGTGGATACCGGTGCCATTTACCGCACCGTGGCATACTTTTTCGATCTGTGGGGCGTTTCTCCCAAGGACATCGACGGTATCACCCGCTACATCGACGAACTGACCGTTGGCATCGAATACGATGAAGAGGGCGTTCAGCACATGATCATGAACGGTATGGATGTTACCGATGACATCCGCACCCAGGAAATCGGTCAGAAAGCCAGCCTGGTGTCCGCCCATGCCATCGTCCGGGAAATGCTGCTGGATATGCAGCGGGATGTTGCCAAGGAACATAACGTCATCATGGATGGTCGTGACATCGGCACTGTGGTCCTGCCCAAGGCAACCGTGAAGATTTTCCTCACCGCATCCCCTGAGGTCCGGGCAAAGCGCCGTACCGATGAGATTCTTGCCAAGGGCCAGAAGGCAGACTACAATAAGATTCTCAAGGAGATCCAACAGCGGGATTACCAGGATACCCATCGGGAGATCGCGCCTCTGAAGCTGGCTAGGGACTCCATTAAGGTGGATACCAGCGATCTGGATATCGACGGTGTTATTGCTGCCATCAAGGAGATCGTGGCAAAGAAGGTGCCCCAATGAGCGTGACGCTAGCAAAAAGCGCCGGCTTTTGTTTCGGCGTTAGCCGTGCGGTGGAACTTGTGGAACAGACCGCCGCTGCCGGAAAGAAAGTTGCCACCCTGGGTCCCATTATCCACAACCGCCATGTGGTGGAGAAATTCCAGAAGATGGGTGTTCGGGTCATGGAAACCCCCGAGGATGCCCATCTTGGAGAAACGGTGATCATCCGTTCCCACGGCGTATCCCGCGCAGTTTATGA
Organism: Faecousia sp.; assembly: GCA_045533345.1. Lineage (GTDB taxonomy): Bacteria > Bacillota > Clostridia > Oscillospirales > Oscillospiraceae > Faecousia. The sequence goes on from JAZSHO010000152.1 coordinate 4,614, forward strand.
ACAGCTGGAAAACCGTGGCGTTGAGATCATCGATGCAACCTGCCCCTTCGTCAAGCGGATTCACGGCATTGTCAGCCGGGCGGAGGAAGAGGGCAGACTTCCTGTCATCATCGGCACTCCCACCCATCCGGAGGTGGAAGGCATCGCCGGCTGGTGCAGCGAATGCAAGGTTTTCGATGGCGTGGAAGCCCTGGAAAATTGGGCCAATTCTTCGGAAAATCTTAAGAATTTGGCAATTTGCATGGTTTCTCAAACGACTTCCACTGAATCTTTGTGGAAAACGTGCGGAAATTTTGCAAAAAAACAGTTTACTAACTTGAAAATTTTTGATACAATATGTAGAGCAACTGAGTATAGGCAAAGCGAAGCAGCAGAATTGAGTAGATCCTGTCAAGCAATGGTCGTTGTAGGAGACCCCAAGAGTTCCAACACAGGCCGTCTCGCTATGATTTGCCGAGAGCATTGCGATAAGGTTTTCCTGGTGGATAATGCCGCCGAGCTGAAAGCGGAGGACTTTCGCAATGTCACTGATGTTGGAATCACTGCCGGTGCGTCGACTCCGGCGTGGATTATAAAGGAGGTCAATAAGACTATGAGCGAAATTATCAATGTTGAGGCTGTACAGGAGGAGAACTTTGCCGAACTTCTCGAGCAGTCCATCAAGACTTTAAATACAGGAGATAAGGTTACCGGCATCGTTACCAGCATTGGCAACACCGAAGTCCAGGTCGATCTGGGCACCAAGCATGCTGGTTACATTCCGTATGACGAAGTCAGCGCAGACCCCACCGTTAAGGCTGAGGACATTCTGCACGTGGGCGACGAGATTGAGGTCTTCGTTGTGCGCGTCAACGATCAGGAAGGCACTGTTCAGCTGAGCAAGAAGAAGCTGGACGGCATGAAGGTTTGGGACGAGATGGCTACCTGGTGCGAAGAGAAGGCTACCGTGGACGCTGTCATCACCGAGGAGAACAAGGGCGGTTTGGTTGCCAATGTTAAGGGCATCCGCGTCTTCATCCCCGCTTCCCAGTCCGGCATTGCCAAGGGCGGCGACATGGCCGGTATGGTCGGTCAGGCTGTCCAGATGAAGATCACCGAGCCCAACCGTGCCCGCCGCCGCGTCATCGGTTCTATCCGCGCTGTTTCTTCCGAGACCCGCAAGGCTGCCCAGGAGAAGATCTGGAACGAGATCGAAGTGGGCGCTAAGTACCACGGCACCGTTAAGTCCCTGACTTCTTACGGCGCATTCGTGGACATCGGCGGTGTTGACGGCATGGTCCATGTTTCCGAGCTGAGCTGGAACCGCATCAAGACCCCCGCTACCGTTGTCAGTGTCGGTGACGAGATCGACGTTTACGTCATCTCCTACGATCCCGGGAAGCGCAAGATCTCTCTGGGCTACAAGACCGCTGAGATGAACCCCTGGAATCAGTTCATGACCGGCTACAATGTTGGCGATGTGGTTGACGCCAAGATCGTCAAGCTGATGAAGTTCGGTGCCTTTGCTGAGATCATTCCC
>JAZSHO010000001.1:0-8840 GCA_045533345.1 Faecousia sp.
GTAACCTGAGCCATTTCTTCCTTGATCCAGTTCAGGCCATCGCGACCTGCATAGATAGCGCCGGTACGGTCAATCATGATCACATTCTTAAAGCCGGCAGACAGCAGCAGCTTCACGATGGCGATGGCAGCAGCGCCGGCGCCGGAGGTGACGATCTTCACGTCCTCCTTCTTCTTGCCGACCACCTTCAGTGCGTTCACCAGACCTGCCAGAGTGATGACCGCGGTGCCGTGCTGATCGTCATGGAAGATGGGAATGTCGCACTTTTCCTTCAGCTTCCGCTCGATCTCGAAGCAGCGGGGTGCAGAGATATCCTCCAGGTTGATGCCGCCGAAGGAGCCGGACATCAGATAAACAGCGTTGACGAACTCGTCCACGTCCTTACTCTTGACACACAGGGGGAAGGCATCCACGTCAGCAAAAGCCTTGAACAGGGCACACTTGCCCTCCATAACAGGCATACCGGCCTCAGGACCGATATCACCCAGGCCCAAAACTGCAGAACCGTCGGTAATAACGGCGCACAGATTGTGGCGGCGGGTCAGCTCATAGGACTTGTTGACATCCTTCTGGATCTCCAGGCAGGGAGTGGCAACGCCGGGGGTATAGGCCAGGGACAGGTCGTCCTTAGTCTCACAGGGAACCTTGCAGATAACTTCGATCTTGCCGCCCCACTCACCGTGGAGGCGCAGGGACTCTTTTGCGTAATCCATATATTGTAGACTCCTTTATTCTTTAATGTTTTTGAACGTGTGTAGTTTGGAGTGTGAAGAGTGGAGTTGTGGTATGGCCTGCGGCCATATTTTAATAAATCCGCGAAGCGGATACCTTCACTTCACTCTCCACTCTCAACACTTCACACGCAAGATCTTACCATGACAGAGATGCCGTTGGGAATGACGGTAACAGAAGCGTTTTCACCTCTGTCAGCCTTAGCCATGGCGAAGGCTTCTTCCAGGGAAGGCGCGTAGTCCAGCTTCATTTCCCGCAGGGTAGTTTCCATTTCGGGCCGGGACACAAAAATCACCCGGTGCTTTATGAGGATGCGAGCCAGAATCTGGCTTTCCCACTGGTCGGGGATGGTCTCCGACTGGGGGGTTGCCGCACACTGGGCGAAGTGTGCAGCGGGGCTTTCGCAGTTCTTAAGGGACTGGTAGAAACCTTCGCCGCCGGTACCGTCGGCCAGGTCAGCGCACATGATCAGCACAGCACCTTCCTTGGCGGAGGCTTCCGCAGCAGTCAGACCCTTGACGCTCTGGTACACATTTTGGTCCAGAGGAGCGCCGCCATTGGAGGTGATCACAATATCACCGGGAATGGCCTTAACTTCGCAGTACTGCCGCAGGAAGGCCACACCAGCCTCGTGAGCCTGTTCCACGTCACCGGCAAAGGCAGCAACAGTATGCTTCTCTTCGTCGATGACCACATTGACAATGAACTGGAGCTTTGCCATCCGGGCAGCTGCCACCATGTCGATGTGCAGCGGATTGCCTTCCAGAATACCGGTACGGGCATAGGGAGAGGCGATAAATTCGCCGCAGTGGTTGCCCAGAACAGTAGTCTTGTCGCAGACACCGGGCAGGACGCTCTTCCGGCCGCCGGAGAATCCTGCAAAGAAGTGAGGCTCAATGAAGCCCTCGGAGATCAAAAGGTCCGTTTCTACGGCCACCCGGTCGATGACCAGAGGGGCCCCGGAGGGCAGAATACCAATCTGCACATTACTGTCGGCATTAAAGGCATCGTGGACCACGATCTTCTCATTGTCCGCGATCTCCTGGCCCAGCTTGGAAATCAGTTCGTCCTTGGTGGTCAGCCGGTGGAAGCCGGTGGCAACCAGCAGTGTCACCTGGATGTCGGGATTACCACTACGAAGTTCTGCCAGCATGGGGGGCAGAATGTCCCGGCTGGGAACAGGGCGGGTATGGTCGGAAATGATGATGGTACAGGTCTTTTTGCCCACTGCCAGCTGCTCCAGAGAGGGACTGCCAATGGGAGCAGCCATGGCTTCCTCCACCAGCTGAAGACCTTGCTTCTCGCTCTTCAGCTGATCGACCCTGGATGTCAACAAACCATCATAGGGAAAATCAAAGTTCAAATGGGTCTTTCCGTAGGGAATTGTAATTGCGTGATTCATGTGTTTCCTCCGTATTAACTGACAGAGAAAAACTGTCAACTGTCAATTGTCAACTGTCAATTGATTAGTAGTTGCCCTTGAAGACGTCTTCCTTGACGGGAGGACGGTAATCGCCAAAGTAGGAACCGAAGTCCAGACCCAGATAGTTGCACAGATCCAGAACTTCCACCATGGTGTTGTCATTGACGGGAACGCCATTTTCCAGGATGCGCTTGACAGCGGCAACTTCCTTCTCACCGTGGGTGTAGATCTGAGTTGCACCGTCAGCCTTGGGGGATTCCCGCAGCTCCTGCAGATAAGTGGAGAAATGCTCCTTGATGGCTTCGGGATCGCCGAAGAAAGCGGGGTTGATGGCCATGAAGCCGTGGCAGATCTGGCCCTTGCCGCCGGTCATGCAGTAGTTGGAGGTGGAACCCATGGACAGGATGGAGGAGAAAATCTCACACAGCATACCGTAGCCGTAGCCCTTGTGGGAACCCAGCTGCTCGGTGTTGCCGCCCAGAGGCATAATGCCGCCGCCGTTCTTGGCAACGATGTTAGCCAGGACGTCGGGAGCGTCATTGGAGGCGTGGCCGTCCTTGTTCAGCGCCCAGCCGTCGGGCAGGGGCTTTTCCATCTTGTTGTACATTTCCAGCTTGCCGCGGGTGACGACGGTGGTGGAAGCGTCGAAGAAAAAGTCATAGGGCTCTGCGGGGAAAGCGCAGGCGATGGGGTTGGAGCCCAGCATAGCCTTACGGCCGTTGGTGGGAACCATGATCGCTTCAGAGTTGGTGCAGCTAAATCCCATCAGACCTTCCTTGCAAGCCATCTTGGCATAATAGCCGGCGATGCCGTAGTGGTTGGAATTCCGGACGGAAACGATGCCCACACCGGCGACCTTTGCCTTGGCAATGGCCATTTCCATAGCCTGGTGGCCCACCAGCTGACCCATAGCCTCATGGGCGTCGATGACGGCGGAGATGGGGGTTTCGAAGACCACCTCGGGCTTTGCGTGTACATCGATCATGCCCTTCTCGATGCACTTGTGATAGCGCACCATACGCTGCATGCCGTGGGACTCAATGCCGTACAGGTCCGAGGTCAGCAGAACATCCTGAATAATATCTGCTTCTTTTTCGGTAAAACCGAACTTCTGGAATGCTTCCATGCAGAAGCGGTGCAGGGTTTCATAATTCCAATACTGATAGCCCATAATCCATTCCTCACTTATATAAAATTTTTTTAAAGGTATATTCCTACATTCTTGTTATACCACATTGGCAACAAGAAAGAAAGACGAAAATCAGAAAATTTTGTCATTTTTACCATTGGGGCCGTGTCTTTCGGCAGAATCCGTTGCTCCGGTCAATGGCAGTCGGATCCCGTAGGGACGTATTCTTATTGTTTTATGATAGCGAAAAACCACAGCTTCCGTCAATACGGATTTTTTTCTTTTTTTGCACTATTTTTTGATTCTTACGGCATTTCCCATCCCCAGTCTGCGATTGTGCTCTGTGATCGCAGGAAAAGCCCCTGGGGTGTGTCCCCAGGGGCCGGATTTTAGAAGGTGTCTGTATACAGGGAAGCTGCAATGTTGATGGCATGGTCCGAGCAGCGTTCCAGGTCCGCGACCATATCGCTGAACACCACGCCGCCTCCGGGTTCGCAGGCGGAGTCCATAAACCGCTGAATGTGATTCTGGATCAGTTTCTCCTTGGCCCTATCCACCTGGGCTTCCAGCGCCTCCGCTTCTGCCAGACGGGAATAATCTTCGGTTTCAAAAATCTCCAGACACAGGTCTACAGACTGCAGCGCCAGTTCCGCCATGGCCCGCAGTTCTTTCGTCGCCTGGAACGAAAGAACTGCCTTTCCGCCAAAAATCTGGGCAGCGTATTCCATAATGTTTTCCGCATGGTCAGAAAGCCGTTCCATGTCGGAAACCGTCAATGTCATCCGATAGACACGTTCCAGATCCTGTGGGTGCATATCCGGGGTTTTCAGCTCCACCAGCTTGGAAAGAATGGCATGTTCCAGGAAATTGACCGTTTCCTCCGTTTCCGCAACCAGCTGCGCTTTCTCTATATTCTCCTCAAAGAAGCAGTTCACCGCGATCCGAAGATTATCCCGGGCGATGGTACCCATGCGGACAATCTCCTTGTGAGCCTGCTGGAGGGCAGCGGCAGGAGAAAGGCTGGCGGTTTGGGTCATGTATACCAGCTTTCGCTCTTCCACAACCTTGCTTTCATCGGGCTTCAAGGGCAGCAGGACCCGAGTAATTTTTACAATGTAGTTGCTGAAGGGTAGGATCGCAAACACCGCGATAATGGCAAAGATGGTATGGGTATTGGCGATCTGCCGTCCAATGTTGTCCACAGACAGGCTCCGGATCAGATCCAGGATGCCGGGTGCCACTGCCAGCAATATCATCAGCAGCGCGGCCCGGAGCAGATTAAACAACAGGTTAATCAATGCCGTCCGCTTGCCATCCCGGTTGGCAGTCAAGCCGGCCAGCAGATTGGGGGTGACAGAGCCGATAGCCGCGCCAATGCACAAATACGCGGCGGTATGATAGGAAATGACGCCCTCCATGGCAAAGGCCTGGAAAATAACGGTGGAGGATGAGGAGCTTTGCAGCAGGGCTGTGAAGGCTGTGCCAAACAGAACCGTGACAAATGGATTCTCCAAACCGGAAAGGAAGAGAATGAAGGCAGGAGTTGCCGCCAGAGGGGCAATGGCCGCTTTCATCAGCGCCACACCCTGGAACAGCATGCCGAAGCCCATAATGATGCAGCCGATGTACTTGGTAAGGTTCTTCTTAAAGAACAAGTACATAATGGCGCCTACAAACAGGATCACCGGCGCATAGGCGCTGATATTGAAGGCCGTAATCTGGGCTGTGATGGTGGTACCGATATTGGCGCCCATGATGACGCCAATGGCCTGCCCCAAAGTCATCATGCCGGAATTGACAAAACCGATCACCATCATATCCGTCGCAGAAGAACTCTGGATCAAAACCGTAACCGCAATACCAACGAAAACTGCCACCAGCTTATTCTTGGTGGCATGTTCCAGAATGGTCCGCAGCTTCTCACCGCAGGCATTCTTGAGTCCGGTGGACATGATGGTCATGCCATACAAGAAAAGGCCCACGCCCCCCAGCATGGAAAAAATATCATATGTCGTCATGGAAACGCCTCCTACGCAAAATCCCCTATGGAAATATCCTCACGTACAATTACACGCAGTTTCATTACCAGTATTTTACACCATTCCGGCCAATAAGACAAGCCTCTCCAGGTTTATTCCGGTTTTAGCTGGAAAAAGCACCCATTACTCACCAAATGGTTTGCAATGGGTGCCTCCAATTCGATTACTTCAGTTCGGGCCAGAATTCCTTGTTGGCCTCGATCATATCATCCAGAACAGCCTAATGAATCGAAGTCACCACCAGACATCGCAAGGTAAGAAACCATAGCAGCCTCCGGATCTTTCGTGCAAGTCATTTGCCACAAAGGCACCTGCTGAGCCAAACATTCCACAAGAGCATATGCCTTTCCCCTGTCGGCTGCATCCTCAGATACAAAGCATTGATGTTTCAGTTCAGCCATACAGTCCTCCGGGTTAGCAAGAGAAATCTGATTCACAGCGCCACGCTGCAAAATGCAAATACCCTTCAGCGGCAGGCAAATATTGGTATCCAGTCCATGTTTACCGCTCCAGGGAGAACCGCAGGCAAAGACTCCGGAAGAAGTGATTTTTAAAAAGGGCTTGTCATCGTTCACCATCACAGCACGACTCCCAAATACTTCCCGCCAAAACCTGGTATGGGTGGATTTGCCGGTGCGGCATGGGGCTGTGAAAAGATAGGCATAGCCATCCACACCAACAGTACTTCCGTGAAGCAAAATGGTATCCCGATTCAATAATTCCCGGGAAAATTTTCGCATGATGGAGTAGCGCTCCAAAAAGGGATTGGGAAATTTACGGACACGAATTCCCTCTTCCAAAGCTTCGTTTTCCAACATTACCTGAGAAATTGCCAAATCTTCTTCTGTAACATCAATGAACACTTCCGGATCCAAATCAGTAAGGTAAGGGCGGCAATATTCCTGGGTACTGGCAAACAAAGGCTGTACTTGGGCAACAAGTCCGGCAATTTGAATCGTAAATGCATCCATAAATCCATACTCCAATACCATGTATAGTTTATACACTAACATAGAAACAAAGAAAAAGCAACAAACCGTAATATCAAGAGCAAAGCAAAAAATAAGAGCCACACCATTTGGTGCGGCTCTTTGCGAATGACGCCCAAAACGGTGCCTAAGTGGGGGTGTAAAACCGCAAAAGTACACCCAATGTAACAGACTTATCGGAGCAGATTTTTTCTGTAGTAAAAATAGGGCAGAAATACGCAGAGCATTGCACCAAGCCATGATGCAGGCTCGGATAAAAACAGAGCATCCGCGCCAATATACCCAATTAAGAATTTGGACATCAAGATACGGGCAGCCAGTTCCGCAAACCCGGACATCAAAGACCAGATTGCAATCCCCAAGGCCTGCAGGACATTTCTGAATACGTGCAGAATATGAAGGATCGGAAAGGAAAGAACCATAATCGTCAGATAACGGACGGATACATCCAATGCCCGAATACCATCCGGATTGCTGACATCCAGAAAAACACGCAGCAGGTGGCTTCTGGTCAACAGTGTTGCAGCCATAATCAAAATTGCCATAGCCATGACAATTTTCACAGAATCCACAACTCCCTGCCGTACACGCCGAGTCAAACCGGCACCATAGTTTTGAGATACAAATGTACAGCTTGCCTGTCCTACGGACATTGCAAAGCATTGCAGGAATCCGTAAAGCTTATTCGTTGCAGTATATCCTGCAATAAATATACTTCCCTGTAAATTGATGCTGGACTGGAGGATCATGCCTCCCATTGTGATTACCACATACTGAAATGAGATTGGAATACCAAAAAGGAGCATACTCTTGATCTTGCAAAAGTCGAAATTCCAATCCTGTTTATTAAGAGAAACATATTCAATCCTGGCAATAGCAAACAAGCAATACAAAAAGGACACCACCTGCGCCAGCAGAGAGGCCAAAGCTGCACCAATGATTCCCCAATGAAAAACAAACACAAACAGGCAATCCAACCCGATGTTTAACAGTGCTGCAATAACCATTGCCACAAGTGGACTTTTTCCATCGCCAAGACCACGTAAAATTACCGAAGTCAAATTATAACCCATAACAATCAATGTTCCGGAAATCATCGTCATCAAATAGGCCGAAGCACCGGGAAGAATATCCGCCGGTGTATTCAAAATACGCAACAGCGGTTTTGCAGCTGCGATACCGGCAACAGTAAAAAACAGTCCGATGGAAAAACATAATTCCGTTGCAGTAGCAATTGTCTTATTCATCTCGGAATAATTCCGCTCGCCAAATGCTCTGGAAACAAATGTAGAGAAACCCTGTGCCAACCCACCAACTGTCCAGAGAATCAACCAATAACACCAGTCAGTTGCTCCCACCGCAGCCAGTGCCTTAACACCAACTCCACGGCCAACAATGGCACCATCCACAATCATATAGAGCTGTTGCCCCATATTGGTAAGGATCAACGGAACTGTAAAATTAAGGATATGCCTTGCCGGACTGCCGGAAGTCATGTCAATCGTGTTCTTTTTCATATATAATATTCCGATCCTGATTAAAAATTAAGTTAATATATTAGCACCTATTTATACAAAACTCAAGCTATGTCCCGTCACTATTTACGGACATGTGTCCTATATTGGTTCGAGTCCAACAGAGGGTCAATTTTTCCGAGCTCACTGTTAAGTTATGAACTCTAAAAAGTAACAAGCCTTTTTGACCCCAGAATCGAAAAAACAGGAACTGTTACTGCCAGATCAACTGCTCCAGCTCCTGCTGCATTTCGTATAACCCTCAAAAGAGAGTGTATTTACACCAATATAAAATAAAAACCTCTCAAGTCTTGGTAGACTTAAGAGGTTTCTTTTATGGCTCCCCCTGTTGGACTCGAACCAACGACCTGCGGATTAACAGTCCGTCGCTCTACCGACTGAGCTAAGGGGGAATGTTTGTGTTGGCATTACCTATCTTCCCGGGCAGTCACCCGCGAAGTATTGTCGGCGCAAATGAGCTTAACCTCTGTGTTCGGGATGGGAACAGGTGGACCCTCATTGCAATCAATACCAACTCGTATGGATGAGCTTTGGCCCATCTTTTATATGTCAAATGCCTAAGCATCTAACAGCTTTTGGATTATAGCACCATTTGTGGCACTTGTCAACCCTTTTTTAAAGGATTTGGTGACCCATACCGGATTCGAACCGATGTTAACGGCGTGAGAGGCCGCTGTCTTAACCACTTGACCAATGGGCCATGGTGCACCTTCAGGGACTCGAACCCGGGACCCACTGATTAAGAGTCAGTTGCTCTACCAACTGAGCTAAAGGTGCAGATCCTTATACATTTCACAAGGCTTGTGCCTTGAAAACTGAACACTGTTTCATATTCCGCAATTTGGGTTCCAACAACACTGAGCCTGCTTTTAGATCAAGCTTTCGGCTTATTAGTATCAGTCAGCTAAATACATTACTGCACTTACACCTCTGACCTATCAACGACATAGTCTACGTCGAGCCTCAGTGGAGATCTTATCTCAGGGGGAGTTT
>JAZSHO010000143.1:0-6649 GCA_045533345.1 Faecousia sp.
AGCCAAGGCGCAGCTTTCCGGTCTTGCCGAAGATGACCAGGCAGCCAAGGACTTGGCGGATAAGTGCAGCCGCTTCGAAAAGAAGATAGACGATCGGGAACTGACCCGGGCCATCTCCAGCCAGACGGCACCCCAGATCCGTATGATACAGAACAATGACAACGTTATGGTGGAAAAGATCTAGACCACGTTGATGAACACCATCCCCCTGTGGAAGAACCAGATGGTTCTGGCTCTGGGCATCGCCCATTCCACGGAAGCTGCCCAGGCCCAGCGGCAGGTGACGGACATCACCAACGCACTGCTGAAGCAGAATGCCGAAACCCTGCACATGGCCTCCGTGGAAACCGCCAAGGAAGCGGAGCGGGGCATCGTGGACATTGAAACCCTGAAGGCTACCAACGCCAAGCTCATCGCCACCTTCGACGACGTGATGAAGATCCAGGAGGAAGGCCGCGCCAAGCGTCTTGCCGCCGAGGCAGAAATGATGAAGATGGAAAACGAACTGAAATACAAGCTGCTGCAGGTCAGCAGCAACGAAGCCTAACAAAGAAAACCCCGGTCCTCTTGGACCGGGGTTCCCTTTTTGAGAGAGATTTATGGCAATTCTTGACTTAGAAAATACCGTTTTCTTTGCACTTCTGAGTGATCTCATCCTCAGAAAGAACGTTTGCCAGGGGGATCAGCTTCACACCCTCATTCAGACTGGTGAAGGAGTGGCGGAAGGACATGGGGCAGAAGATGATGTCATAGCTGTTGGCAATGCTCAGGGCTTCGCCCAGACTGCAGTGGCCAATGTCATAGGAAACGCCGTGGGCATCGAAAACCTTCTTGACCCGGAGTTCCATGATCATGCTGGAGCCCATGCCGTTGCCGCAGGTAGCCAGAACTTTCAACATAGTAGTATCTCCTTACTTCATGTGGTCGTAGTAGTGTTCTTTGTTCTTCTTGTAGTACAGCTGGTTGATCAGCAGCAGGCCGACGATGAATACAACGATCACGATGGAGGGGTTGATATACTCGGCAGCAAGCAGGAACAGGGCCAGGAAAGAGTTGTTGTCGAAGAAAGCGGGCCATGCGATCAGGTTAATGCCGGAGCCGGCTGCCACGAACAGGATCATTGCCAGGGAAATCAGAACCTGGAAGACACCGTTGAACAGGGGAGCCAGGATGGCAGCGCGGCGGCCGCCGGCGGCGTTTGCGTAAACAGCGACGGTTGCGTTATCGAAGAACAGGGGCACGAAGCCGGGAACCAGGAACAGGGGGGACTTGAAGATCAGCAGACCCACAATAGCGATCAGCTGGCCGATGAAGCCGAAGACAAAGCCGATCAGAGGAACATTGGGATGTGCGAAGTTGTAGGAAACAGCGCAGTCAACAGCGGGGATGGAACCCTTGATGAACCGCTTGGAGATGCCGTCGAAGGCCTTCATCAGCTCGGAGATGAACATTCTGACGCCGGCCAGCAGCACATACATATAAACGGTGAAGTGCAGGCAGGTGGTCAGGATGTAAATGGGCATCAATGTGCCGGAAGCCAGAGAAGGATCGTGAGCAGCCAGGGTGTCACGGCCCACAATGACCATGATGGTGCCCAGGAACAGGGTCATCAGTACGGAAGTGGAAACCACGTTGTCGTTGAAGATGGACAGGAAGCCGGGCAGCTTCAGATCTTCGACCTTCTTATCCCGGTTCTTGCCGCCCAGGAAGGGAGCGATCTTGTCAACAAACCAGATGCCCCACATGTTCTGGTGACCGATGGCCAGGCCGCCGCCGGTGAGCTTGTTGGTAGCCTCGACGGTCATGTTGGAGCCGACAGCTGCCCAGGTGCCGGCCAGCAGGCCGAACAGCAGGCTGAACTGCAGGTTGCGGGTTTCGGGAACCAGCAGGAAGACGAACCACAGCCACATGCTGGTGTAAGTCTGCAGGGTGTGACCGGTAACATAGATGGTTCTGCAGCGGGTCCACTTGTTCAGGAAGACCAGCAGGAAGTTCCATGCGAAGGAAACTACGAAAGCCAGCATGGTCCAGGCGATGGCACCTTCCATGGCGTAGATACCCTCGGGGCCGACCATCTGGCTGGTGAGGAAGTAGGTGTCAATGACAGCGGCTTCCAGGCCGAACTTTGCACCGATTGCGGAAACAATGGGACGGAAGGTGTTGGACAGACCGTTGGAGCCGATCTGCAGGATGAAGAAACCGACTGCGGTTTTGATGAAACCGGCGAGAGCTTCATACCAGGGCTTCTTGATCAGCAGAAGGCCGATGAAAACGAAGACACCCATGAAGAATGCCGGCTGCGTGAAGAAGTTGGTAACCAGTAAGATTACGATACCAATGGCAGCACTCATTTGGAAATTCCTCCTATTTATTTTTCGGTCATGAATTTGACCGAATTTATTTTATATACAAATTTACGATATGTCAACAGAAAATTTACATTTTATGCATTAATTTTTTGGTTTTATGATCGAGTTCGAACATAAAACCAAAAGGAACGGAAATTTTATAAATTTATGTGGCTGTTTTTGCTTTCGAATAGGGGGAATGGTGTTGACGAACCGGGAAATGCTCTATATAATGGGTATATAACGACCATTGGGAGGTAATTTTATGAAGCATTCCGGAAATTACGCCGGTTACTGCACCTGGCAGGAATTTGACCAGAAAATCAAATCCGGCAAGGGTGTCATCCTGGTCTGCGGTTCCTGTGAGCAGCACGGCCACCATCTGCCCCTGGATACGGACAATATTATCGGTATGGAAGTGGCTCTGCGGATCGCGGAGAAGACAGGTTTGCTGGTGCTGCCTCCCGTGAATTACGGCCAGGTCTGGTCCGCCAAGGGCTTCCCCGGCACCATGTGCCTGAGTGCATCCACCTTGAAGATCGTTCTGCGGGACATCATCTGCAATCTGGAGGCACAGGGTGTGAAGAATATCGCTCTGATGAGCGGTCACAACGGCAATATGCCCATTCTGAAGGATCTGGCCCGGGAACTGATGGACGAATTCGGCTGGCGGAACATCTGGTATTTCCCCCTGGCCATGTCCAAAGAGGTGGCAAAGTACATCAAGACCCCCGTTCCCATGAATGTGGCCCACGCCGGTGAGATCGAAACCGCCATGATGCTGTACCTCCGGCCGGAGCTGGTCCATCTGGACCGGGCCACGGCGGAATTCCCCAAGGCTCCGGCAGAATACGCCTACCGGCCCATGCACTGGAATGAATTCATGGAGACCGGCTCCTTTGGCGACGGCGGCGCTGCTACGTTGGAACTGGGCAAGGCCCTCATCGATTCTGCCGTGGATACCACCGCCAAGCTCATCGATGAATTATGGAAATAACACAAAAAAGCTGACTGATTCCAGTCAGCTTTTTCCGATGTGGGAAAAAAAGGAAAATTAACTTTACATATTCTTTGCTAAACGTTATAATAAAGAAACATAAAACTTTGTTTATTATCTTTTAGGACGTGATTGGTTGAAGAACAGCAAAGAGATCATCCAGCAGCGGCAGGACCGTATTCTGCAGCTGCTTCGGCAGAAGCAGCTGGCATCGGTAACGGAGCTGGCACAGCATTTTCATGTTACGCCTGCCACCATCCGCCGGGATCTGGAGGCGTTGGAGGAGCAGGGAAGCTTAAAGCGCTTTTTCGGCGGCGTGGAATATATCCTGCCCCAGAGCGAATATGTGCGCTATCAGACTGCCAACCAGGATCAGATTCCCGCCAAGCAGGCCATTGCCAAGCGGGCAGCCAGCATGATTTCCAATGGGGATACGGTTTTCCTCAACAGCAGCTCCACAACGCTGTTTATTCTGGACTATCTGGAAAATATCAGTGCCAGCATCATCACCAACAATGCCCGGGCCATCGACTGCAACATTCCGGAAGGTGTGGACCTGCTGCTCACCGGCGGCGAGGTTTACGGCAACCGCCAGAGCCTGGTGGGCGAGTTTGCCCAGGATACCACCCGGAAGGTCATTGCCAGCAAATGCTTCCTGGGTATCAGCGGTATTACCGCCGCCAGAGGCGTTACCAGTTCTTATGTTCAGGAAGTGGCGGTGAACCGGAGCATGATCGCCCAGTGCGCAGGCCAGAAGATCGTGGTGGCGGACAGCACCAAAATCGGCACCATGCAGAGCTTCTTCGACTATGGCCTGGACCAGATCACCCATCTGATCACCGACAGCGGTGCGGACCCCAGGGAACTGGAACGGATCCGGGAAAAGGGCGTGGAAGTCATCGTGGTGGAAGTGAAAAAAGAGGAAACAGGCAAGGGCCTGTTCAAAAACAGACAATAAGGAAACGGGACTGTTGAAAAACAGTCCCGTTTTTTTATTCCAGTACGTGCTCCAGACCCATTTCCAGAATGGTCTGAACGTGGTCATCGGCCAGGGAATAGAGGATGTTTTTGCCCTCCCGGCGGAATTTGATCAGATGCATCTGCTTTAAGATCCGCAGCTGATGGGATGTGGCGCTCTGGCTGATGTCCACGGCTTCAGCGATGTCCGTGACGCACAGCTCCTGCCGGGCAGCCAGCTGGTACAGAATGTTCACCCGGGTGGGGTCAGCGAAGCCCTTGAACAGGTCTGCGATATGATCCATGATTTCTTTTTCGGGAACCCACTGCATCCGGACACCTCCTTTGATTTTTTTCTTATTTTAGCCTAATTTTTCGGAAAGTGCAACCGTTTTGTTTGCTAATTATTTCAGCGCAGCCTGCAACGCTTCCGCTACGGGAAGCATTACTTCCGGCTGCAGCTTGCTGATCTTCCGGTCATAGGTCACGAGACCGTTGATCTCGTCCTCTACGTCGCTGACCTGGGTGTACACCGCAGCGCACAGACCCTTGGGGATACAGGGCAGTACTTCCTCCATGTAAAGCTTTGCCACCGCTTCATTCAGCGCCTTCAGGGTGTCGCAGCCACCGTAGCCGTAGGACTTGTCGGGGTTAAACAGGTGGCCCTCTGCCTTGTAGGTCTTGCCGCCGAATTCCGACAGCACCAGAGGCTTTTTGCCGTCGCCTTGCAGCTTAACTTTCCGGAAATACACATGGCGACTGTCCACGTCGGTTTTCTCCCGGCGGAACCAACCGGAGGTAGAGTCGATAAACCGGGTATCGTCCCAGGTTTTGAACTGCGCATACACTGCATCGCTGTCAAACTGGCCCCAGGCTTCGTTGAAGATGGTCCAGTAGCAGATGCAGGGGTGATTCTTCAGCTGATTCACCGTGGCCTCTGCCTCCCGCAGGAATTCCCGGCGGCTGTTTTCGTCGGTGTGGAGGTGCTTGTCCTTCAGCTTCTGGATGCCCACCGTGGGCAGGGCGGTGTCCCGGAGGAAATTGTAGTCGGAATTATTCACCATGTCCTGGAAAACCACCATACCCAGCTTGTCGCACTGGTAGTAGAATTCCTCCGGCTCCACCTTGATGTGCTTGCGCAGCATGTTGAAGCCCAGGGCCTTCATGGCCAGAATGTCGTCGGCATAGCTTTCCGGGGCGGGGGGCGTGAACAGACCCTCGGGCCAGTAGCCCTGGTCCAGGAGGCCGTGGAAGAAATAGGGCTTGCCGTTGAGGCACAGCCGGGGATAATTGCCGATTTTCTTGATTTCCAGGGACCGGATGGCGAAATAGCTTTCCACCTTGTCACCGCCTGCTTCCACCGTGAAATTGTAAAGGTAAGGGTCTTCGGGACTCCACAGGTGAGGATGCTCGGGGGTGATGGTGACGGTGCCCTTTACCAGGGCATATTCCCCCAGACTCTCCACCGTTACCTTGCCGTCCAGGGCAGGCGCGGTGGAAATGGTGACGGAGTAACCCCGGTTTTCGATGTTCAGCTTTTCAATGTAGGTTTCGGGAACGCTTTCCAGCCACACTGTCTGCCAGATACCGGACACGGGGGTATACCACATGCCGCCCCGCTTTTCCGGCAGCACCTGTTTGCCGTAGGGGTAAGCCTGGTAATGCAGGTCGTCCGTGCAGATAATGACGATTTCATTTTCTTCCTGCAGCGCCTCGGTAATGTCTACAGAGAAGGCCTCATAACCGCCTTCGTGTTCCAGCAGCTTCTTCTTGTTCACGAAGACCATGGCTTTCTGGTCTGCTGCGCCAATGTGCAGCAGTACCCGACCCCGGTTAAAGCCCTGGGGCAAGGTTACGGTTTTCTTATAAGTCAGTGCGGCCCCTTCGGGGAAGTGGTGGCCGATGCCGGAAAGAAGGGATTCGGGACAGAAGGGGACCCGGATGGAAGAAACCCCCTCCGGCTCACCGTAATTGGTGGAGAAATCCCAGTCGCCGTTTAAGTTTATGTAAGAATCCCGCTTCATCTGAGGACGGGGATAGACCGTCCAGGGGGTGCCGGAGAGATTCTCCCCCCGGACAGTATATAACCGGTTGAGCATAGAGAAGCTCCTTTCAAATGGGAATGTGTGGTAAATTATTGTTTGCCGGGGCGGCCCGGCGGCCAATGCGCACCGACTACGGCGATCATCGCCACCCGTCCGCTCGACCCGGTAACGCTTTTGCGGTGGTAAATTATTGTTTATTGCACTAATTAAAATGCATGTCATCGCGAACCAGCCCGCAGGCTGGTGTGGCGATCCCCTGGATACTCCTGGAAACCTCGGGGGATTGCCACGTCGGGCCATTG
>JAZSHO010000125.1:0-38050 GCA_045533345.1 Faecousia sp.
TATGCACTTATTTCTCCGTTGATGCACGCCTCTGCTATTCGGATCCGTTTCTCTGCTTTGATCTTTTTTCGTTTGCACATAGATATACCCCCATAAAAGACAGTTTTCTTTTTCACTGTCTCTTATGGGGGTAGCATATCAGAACCTCCGGGGCGTAATGTTACAGTTCTTCCGCCGTCAATGCTTTGACGATGCTGTCAAGCTGGGCGTTGGCCATGTCGAAATTGGCCACGGCATCCATGATCTGCTCATAGGAACGGAGTCTGCCGATTTCCTTCAGCTGCTCCGCCAGTTCCGCCAGCTCCTGGGCATGGGCATCGTTGTGGCTGACCATGAATTTCATCAGCGCCAGCAGCTCCTCCATGGGGGTATCCCCGGCAGCGCCATGGCTGTGGTCCCCACCGTGGGCGTGGGAATGGGTGTGTCCTCCGTGGCTGTGGAGATTGCCGTCCCGCTTGACACCGGAAACCTGGTACATCCGGCGGTTGGAAATGACCGCTTCCACCTCGAAATGAGGGTCGAAGAGGGCTTTTAAGCTGTCCGCAGACATGAGACCCATGGACACCTTGCTGGCAGCGCCGCTGTGGTGGCCGTCGATGGCCTCCCGGCTCTGGCCGTGGGCGATGGTTAGCCGTCCCCCCTCTTTCAGCAGTCCCGCCAGGGTTGCAATGAGCCGCTGGGGATTGGGAAAATGGGGAAAGGCGTTGTAAACCACGATCCGGTCGAATTTCCGTTCAAAGGCTGTTTCCTCCACGTCGCCGCACAGAACGGTGACATTGGGAATGTGGGCGTGCTTTTCCGCCGCGATTTTCGCCATTTCGGAGGAAATGTCGATACCGGTGACGGAGGCCACGTTCCGCTCTAAGTAGTAAGGGAACATGACGCCGGTACCGCAGGCCACGTCCAGAATGTCCTGGCCCTCAGTCACCTCAGCGTTGTCCAGAATGGTGCGGATGATGGTATCGTTTTTGATCATATCGGCGTCCCACTGGGGGGCCAGCCGGTCGAAAAATTGGATGACGTCCTGTTTATTCACTCTTTTTCTCCTTGGCAACCTCTAAAAATTACTTTTTGGTGATTTGGGCAGAAGATTTCGGCCCGGAAAAAGTTTCGAAAATACCGGAATACTTTGTGTATTGGGGTGTTTTCAAAACGTGGTGCTCCGCGCAGCGAATCTTTAATCCCAATGATTGCCGGTGGCAATCATACCTTGATTTATTTTATGGGGTGAAAGATTCGCCCAAAGCCCGAAAGGGGAATTTTTAAGAGGTGCCCTCCTTCGTATATCGGTAGGGAATCACCTTGGCCTTCATGAGGCTGAAGACCACTGTGGGCAGCAGCACCAGCTGCACCAGAATGCCGGGCAGGGCGGTGACGAAGCTGCTGGCCACCCAGGCGGACAGGGCCAGGCCGGGGCTGAAGATCAGCGCCTTGGCGATACCGGAAACGATCCGGCCGGCCAGCATGGCGGTGACCATGGAAATGTAAAGGTCGGGATAGGTTTTGCCGGTATGGACGAATTTCAGCATCATGCCGGACACGGCGCCGTAGGTGGCGCACTCCACCATCATGGCAGGCAGGATGGCGGCGGGGGGCATGCCGGTGATGAGGCTGCTGAGCAAAGGACCCATCAGACCGCAGATGAGGCCATAGGGCCAGGAGCAGATGAGGCCACAGACCAGCACAGGGATATGCATGGGCAGCATCACGGAGCCGGCATCGGGGATCACATGGAAGGCAATGGGCAGCACCACGCACAGGGCGATGCAGACAGCGCCCAGGGTCATGCGCTTGATGGGAGTCATGGTAGCAGTGGTCATAGCAAGGGTCCTTTCCGTTTGGTTTTCTACATTATAACCGGGCAGAATCCCTATTTGAAGCCCCCCGGGGGGATGAAATTTTTGCCGGGCGGCGAGTCGCCGCTGACAATTCGCACGGACTACGGCAGTAGCCGCCACCCGTTCACTCTGCCCGGTAACGTTACTGCAACGGTAAATTATTGTTTGCCGGGGCGGCCCGGCGGCCAATGCGCACCAACTGCGGATATAATCGCTACCCGTTAACTCGGCCCGATTCTATGCTGCTGAGATAAATTATTGTTTACGGTAGCAGCAAATTAAACGCATGTCATCGCGAACCAGCCCGCAGGCTGGTGTGGCGATCCCCTGGATACTCCTGGAAACCTCGGGGGATTGCCACGTCGGGCCATTGCGATGGCCCTCCTCGCAATGACATTCTTTCTTTTTACTGCTAAGCTAAACTACAATTTATCTGCGCACCATCGGTCGAGCGCAAACAAGATGCGGTCGTTTCCTGCCTGGGTTCGTAACGAATTGGCCGCGGGCCATTGCCCGCTAAACTACAATTTACCGCACTAACGGTCGAGCGCAATCAGGATGCGTTGGTTTCCTGCCTGGGTTCGTAACGAACTGGCTGCGGGGCCATCCCCGCAAAAAATCTCCCCGGACTTGCGTCCGGGGAGAAAATGCGTGTCGAAATCAGCTGATTCTGACCGCGGCCACAACCAGTCGGCCATTGACCAGGGTATACTCACAGGTGGACAGGCAGATGATCTTATCGCCGTACTTGGGAGTAATGCCGGTATCGTAGAAGCTCAGTGCCTTGCACTCGGCGATGAACTTGTCGAAGTCCTCCTCGGAATCGGCGTTCACAAACCGATGGTACCGGAAGCCTTCGTCCACGCTGGCCGTGGTCTTGAACACAGCGAAGATCTTGTATGTATGGTACTCATACAGGGTGTTGAAAATGATCAGAGGATTCTCTTCCCACTTTTCCTTGTCGGCATATGCGTGCAGACCGGCGAACATGCTGCCATCGGTCATATTGTGGCCGTAGATGGTGACGTTGTCGCTGGGCTCCTCCAGGCTGCACTCTTCCCGGGCATAGATACAGCCGTGGGAGCTGTATTTTTTATTGAAGTTCCGCTTCAGATAGAAGTTGGGATCCTGGGGGGTGTACATGACCGGGTAGTCGATTTCGGTACCCTCAATGGTGATCCAACCGGCCAGGTCCGTGTTCATTTTATAAAGCTCTTCGTAATCCGGCAGGATCTGGGGTTCGGTGGGACCGGTGGGAGTGGTGTCCTCGGTTTCATCGGGTTCGGTTTCCACAGGCTTGGTAGCCTCCGTGGGCTTGGTTGCTGCATTGTTTTTAATTTCCTGCAGCTGGGCAAACTGATCCGCCTCGGCTTTGGATTCGATAAAATACGTTACCACCTGGAACGCACTGAAAGCAAAAACCGCCAGGAGGAGGATCAGAGTCACGGTATACAAAACTTTTTTCATAGGGTTTACCTCCGTCCGTCATTATAGTCCATGGCAGCGTCGCTGTCAAGGAAGGGTTACCACGCGTTGTAGGGCATCTCCAGCAGGTCACGCATATCGAAGTAGTTCTGCAGATCACGCCAGCCGCCGCTGGTAGGAGAGTAGCCGTCATAGTAAATATTGGTATTGGGCAGATGCTCTGCCAGATAGGCCTTTTCCTCTGCCGTTGCATGGTTCTTGCTGAGCCACAGATTCTTCAGCCAGGTCATTTCTCCCAGCTGCTTCAAATCAAAGTTCAGATATGCATCGGATACATTCAGATCCTGCAGAGCGGTGCAGCCAGCCAGAGCCGTATAATCCGTTGCAAAGGTATCCCAGACTTCCAGATAGATCAGTTCCTTCAGCTGGCCGATGGGGCCCAGCTCCCGCAGGGGGCTATCCGCAACGATCAAATACTTCAGATGGGGCATACCGCTGAGCCAGGACACATCCATGACCGCCTTGTGGCCCAGGTCCACGCAGATCATATCCTCGCAGTAGACCAGATTGCCCAGCTGGTCGTGCCGGACGCTGATGTTGTATTTAACGGGCATGTAGTAGGTGGCATCGGTACGGACCATGTGACCGCAGACCTTCACTTCCCAGACCACCTTGCCGTAGGGGCGGACCCGGTCCCGGAACGCGGCCATTTCCTCATCCTCCAGACCGCAGTCGATCATCAGCACCTTTTCCAGATTGGGGTAGTAGGGCATGGTGGCTGCCAGCTCATCCAGCAGCGCATCGTCCATGGTCACACCGGAGAAGTCAAACTCCGTCACATCATCGGCATAGACCACATCAAACAGGGTCTTTTCCCAGGTGACGGTGATTTCGGGATACTGCTCCCGCAGCGCCGTCAGTTCCTCTGCGGGAACCGTAGGCTCGGTGATATGGATGCTCTCCATTTTGGGCAGATAGGCAAGACCGGTCAGCAGCTCCTGGGAATCGAATTCCGTCAGCTCCAGAGAGGTGGTATGCTTGTCATAGTCCTCCCCGGCGATGGTCACCAGGTAGTGAATCTCGCACTCAGGGCGATGGTCCTGCAGGGCAAAAATCATTTCGTAATCCCGGCAGCCGGTGGCATCCACGGTCTTCAGTGTGGGCAGGTAATCCAGCCGCTGGATGTCCGCTTCCGTCAAGGTGGTGACGGTGATCTCGGTGGCATCGTCTGCTATGTAACCGTCCTGGAAGGGGATGTCCCAGCGGACTTCGCAACCGGGCAGCGCCGCCCGAACCTCTTCATAGAATTCCACCGAGGCGCCGGTACCCCGCAGGTCCACAAACTGGACTTCCTTTTCGAAAACCAAATCTCCTACGAAAATGTGATTCTCCTGGTACCAATACTGATATCCCAACCAACCCAGAACGCCCAGGCTGAGCACAAGCACAATACTCAATATAACAACAATCGCTTTTCTCATATTACTTCCTCATTTCTCTGGTCCCGGCGGTCTTGGTCTATTTCCCACCAGGGACATTTCCGTACATGATATATTATGCTGGTTCTTTTCCGAGAAGTCAAGGATATTTTGTCTGGAAGCTGGTGGAAACAAAACTTCTGCTTGCTTTTTTCTCGGAAGTATACTATACTATTAGGGCATCAAAACTGCATCACGCCGGTGTGATGGAATGGTAGACGTAGTGGACTCAAAATCCACCGCTGGCGACAGCGTACCGGTTCGAGTCCGGTCACCGGCACCAAAGTCCAAAACCCTTGATTATCAACGGGTTTTGGGCTTTTTTCTTTTCCAGCGGCAATTGTCAGTCCACCGCGCTTAGCTGCGTTTTCTATCAGTTTTTCTACCACTTGTTCATTCTCCAATCATTACATCATGAGTTCCCATGATCTGTCCGCTCATCTGAGACAGGGCCGTATACTGTTGATCATTGATGATGTGCGTATACATAACAGTTGTAGAGAGTTGCGCATGGCCTAAAATCTGCTGGATGGTGAGGAGATCTACTCCATTTGCATAGAGAAAGCTGGCACAGCTGTGCCTCAAATCATGGAACCGAATCGGCTTCAAATTATGCTTCCTCACAAAACTGTCAAATCTGTTGGTCAGGGCATTGGGAGATACCAGCTTTCCATCCGCGTATCGAATCAAATACCCATCCCAGGTATGGTCATAGCTGTCTCCGAAAAGTTCCGCATTCTTTTTGTTTTCCTCGATCAGCGATTCCACCAAGCCATTCAGTTCCAAAACCAAATCTAATACCTTCGGATTTCTGTTTTTCGTAAACGGCTTCACCGTAATAACATTCTTGCCATCTACAGTCTGTTGCGTAACCGTTTGGGAGATCGTGATGCATGTTGTTGCCCAATTAATGTCACTTTCACGCGAACCAATTACTTCAGACCTGCGCAGCCCTATCAGCAGCCCCATAGCAACAGCCACTTGAAACCACAATTCCTCTCCCTTGATTAAGCGCATCATCCGATTCGCCTCACTCATGGTCAGTATCAGAAAAACATTGCGCTGCGGAGAAGGAAGGCTAATATGGCAGTCTCTGGCTGATGCAACGTTTCTCTCAACCAGACCATCCCGCTTCGCATACTGCAAGACACTTCTAATCAAGGTCGTCCGGTGTTTGATTGTGTTCTCAATGCCGGAACCATTTTCGTATTTAGATTTTTTCGGGTACTCACCTGTATAGCCGGGCTGCCGCCGCATACGTTCCCAGCTTTGGTAGCGCTCCACCATGGTACTGGTCAAGTCTACTGTTTTTACGGGGCAGATCTCACGAAAGTACAGCATCACGTCATTGGCTGCATATTGATAACCGGCAAAGGTAGATGCAGGTCTTGCTCCCTTTTGAATTTCCAGCCACTCTGCCACAAGATCCGCAAACAGCTGCTTCAGACGTTCTTCCTCGCTTCCGGGAATAACAAAGCCTGCCAGAATCTCCGCGACTTTCTTGTCCGCTTCCCGATCCAGTTTTTTCTCTTTTCTTTTGTCTACTTTAATTCCTGTGGGGAAATTTTTATGTTTTCTCTCTTCTCCAACATAGTATGAAATCCGCACATAATAGTACCCGTTCTTCTTATACCATGTTCCCCGAATTCCTTTTTTCATGGCTCATTTCTCCTTCCAGATAATCTCTCAGTTGTTCCGATGTAATTCTGATTTGGCCGCGCACCCATATGCATGCAAGTGCCTGCTCGTGGATAAGCTTGTAGACTGTTTTGGTCGAAACCCTTAAAATCGACGCTACATCCATAACTGTATATACATAATTTGTGCGCACAAAATCACCCCGTTTTCGTAACTTTATTGTACATAAAACGGTTGTTTTTGTCAAATTCACCATTTGGAAATTAACTTTTCAGAAAATTTCCATTTGTATATTTTGCCGATAGTCTTTCGTGAGAAAAAACTGCCAAAACATACGCTGTCGCATCACTTTTTATAACGTTAATGTAAAATCATCCAGAATTTACACTATCATTCTAAAAAATTAATGGGAATAAAATACGCAAAATATTACCACAAAAAATTTTTGTGCAAAATTACTGTGGATAAATTTTAAGCAATTCATCAATCGTGACATCCAAGATGCTTGCCATTCTTTGGTAAACTGCCACAGGACACCTTCTTTTTCCGTTTTCATACCGCCACAGGTCCGGGGTTTTAATGCCCAGGTTATCCGCCAACTCCCCCTTACTCATGTTTCTTTGTTCCCGGCAATACTGAATTCCGGTAATGACCGGTTCCTTCTTTCTGGTCAAGGCAAAGGTGGCAGGGGTGAACTCGAATTCGTCATGAAGTTCTCGGAAATCATAGACTTCCAGTTTCTGATCTTCTTTCCCGAAATTGTAAATGCGGTAAATCAGATAGGTCTCTTCTGCTTCCATTGCCTTTTTTGCTCTTTGGTACTCCTGTTTCGTAAGATGGAACTCCGGATTATCGTCCGCCGTTGTTTTAACCTCAATGCAGATCGGATTTCCCTTTTCGTCGAAGGACAGAATGTCATAGCCGGGTCTGTTCCGAAGTTTGTAATGAGGCAGCACCAGTTTTGCCAGCGCTTGATTTACTTTCTCCAGTTTTTCCACCTCATGCGCGAAAGCTGCGTCCTCACCGCGTCTTCCAAGTCCTG
The DNA here is from genome assembly GCA_045533345.1 of Faecousia sp. Classification (GTDB taxonomy): domain Bacteria; phylum Bacillota; class Clostridia; order Oscillospirales; family Oscillospiraceae; genus Faecousia. The sequence goes on from JAZSHO010000125.1 coordinate 7,422, forward strand.
CGTTGCCTCCTGCGCTGCATTCCATATAAGAAGCGCCCGGATGCCTGTCAAAGAAAGAAAGCGGCACCAGCGTGCAGTCATTCGTCACCAGCGCATGAACCGGAATCCCCAAATAGTCCGACAGTTTCTGATATTTTTCGATCCACCCATAGGGTTTCTTTGTTTCCATTTCACACAGGTCCGGCTGCAAAATTCCGGCCTTGTTCGCCAGCTCCTGTTGGGTCAACCCCAGGTAGCTTCTCACAATTTGAAGTAAATGCATATGTTCCCTCCTGTTTTCTATTTTGCAGGCAGCAGCACAAAACTGCAGATTGAAAAATAATGCTTTTCGAGGTATACTGATAGATAGGTATACGCACTGTTCGTAATATGCTGGGTTGTCTGCTTGACCATATGGTATCATATACGACATCGTATATCAATTGACATTATCCATAGATTTTTATGCCTATTTTATTGCAAAATATACGATGCCGTATATTTTGCCGCAGGAGGATTTTATATGCCCCGTTCAGATGCCATGGATCGCGCAATCAAAAAATACGAGCAAGAAAAAGTAGACCGGATCATATTCCGTGTACCCAAAGGTATGAAGGAGCAGATCCAGGAGCATGCGGAAAAACAAGGAGAATCCGTGGCGGCTTTCCTAAATCGTGCCGCTTTGGAAACCATGGAACGAGATCTAGAGAAAACAGTATAAAAACAGGACTTTTTAAATACAGGATATAGGAACTGAATATTACAGACGTTGTAAAAGATCAGAATATCCATGTTATATGTGCTGCGTCTGACCACCGCATAAGCTCCGGCCAATCGGGACGCCGATTCCACTGTCGCGCCGAGAGCAGGGTCAAAAGCAAGAGACTGTCTGATGCACAGAGCCAGTCGGGGGAAATGCGTTGAGCGCACCCACTTACTTTCTATTTGGAAAGTAGGTGAGGTGCGCTTTTTTATTATGAAAGGAATGACTATTTTGAAGAAACGTGTAATTAGCAGTCGGGAAACTTTCGATAAAACCATGCAATGTGTTGCACCGCTGCCTTGTCAGCAGGCCTATGTCCGGCAGCTGGCTTCGATCCTCGCCTTTCATGTGAATAAAAACATCCTTCTGGATGACGGATATACGCCAGATGCTTTGCCCACCGTATCCGCCATCGTTGTTGCGCCAACAGGCACAGGAAAAACATATTTGCTGCGCAAAATGGCAGCGTGTCTGGATTTGAATCTGATCACAATCGATTGCAGCACGTTGGCGGCAGAAGGCTGGAAGGGCGTAGGATTGGGGCAAAGGCTACTCGCCGCAAAGGAAGAGGTAAAAAATACAGATATGTTTGAGCGGTCGGTCTTATTCCTTGATGAGGTGGATAAACTGCGTTTCTGGGGAACAGAGCATGATCAAGGCAATCCCATGGTGAATATTCTGCAAATGTATAATGCCGGAACTGTAACTGCGGAAGGAACTAAAAAGGAAACAGTAAATATAGATATCAGACGCTTCACCGTAATTCTGGGCGGGGCTTTTGAAGGGCTTCCCGAAATCATCCAAAAACGATTCCAGCAGAACAGAACCATTGGATTTTCCCGAGCAGAAGGAAATCCGCAATATAGCAAGGCAGAGTTGCTGCAGAAAGTCAAATTGGAAGATCTGGCGGCCTACGGCATGATGCCCGAATTGCTTGGGCGGATCGGTACGATTTTGACAATCCCACCGTTGGGCTTGGATGATTATCGGCAGCTTCTGAACACAGATACGGGAAGTGTACGTATCAAATACCAAAATTATCTTCGGGATTTATTCGGTGTGCAGTTTGAGATTACCTCTGCCGGAACGGAATGGCTTACACAGATGTGTATGAATAGCGGTAGCGGGGCCAGAGCAGCATTGTCTCTGGTGAACGATATGATGCAGGATGCGTTGGCTAAATTAGAGGAGGATGATTCCATTAGTCGACTAGTACTAAATGCAGAAGGTGATAAATGCTGTATTCTCTACGAGCATGGAAACAGAAGTTATTGCTATCACGATCCTGCCAGAATCAATTTGCCGGAGCACATAATTCACGCAAAGAGCACTTCCGCTTTGGCGCAAAAACTCTGCAGATACTTTCGCAAGGCAGGTGGAGCCGAAAAACATATCCCGGAATTACACGCCTTTTTGGAATGTTCGCTGGAATATTTGAAGGCTTCTTCTCCTCCAGAGGATTTCTGTTTTGAGTCACTGGAGAAACTCGCCAGAACGATTCAGCCCAGCAAGTCTTTCTCCACTTTTGATGATTTGATGTACCGGCGCAATACCAAAGCCTATCGGACTTTCAAAGATATCTGCACTGCACAAACACCGCTGCAACTGATCCACGATTTACAGATGATCATGGAGTATTTGGAACAGCGGCATCAAAAGGAAGTAGTAAAGTTCAAATTAAAATAACTACTTGAGATTTTTGCCTCTGATAAAATTGTGCAGAGCTCGGAGGCTGTACGAAGTATGAACGAAGTATGAACCCCGTAATGATTTGTACGCTGGCGCATACAAAAGGCCCATGAAACCAAATGGTTTCATGGGCCAAAAGTATATAACCCTTAAGTATTGCAAAAGGCTGACGTGTTTTATGTATAGGTTAGAAGTATCGACTATTACACTTCTCAAGATAGGCCCAAAATGGAGCCAGCTATATAGCCTTCTCTGAAGAGGACTTTGGCATATATTATACATCTCATTATCCTAAATTACACTGGCCACTGCTATTGTCACCTACATAAACCACAGTACCGTCTGATTTTAGACCAATTGTAAAGTACATTCCCGCACTGACTTGAACAATATCAGTCCAATTTTCAACTGCATACGCCTCAGAGGCTCTCTTCAAACCGCATGCAACAACCCGTCCATTCTCTTTCAGCCCGACAATATGAGAGCTGCTTGCACTAACTTCAACAATATTTTCCCATTCATCGATAGTATTTTTGTCCCAGGTATTACAACTGCCGGAGGCCACCACGGTACCATCATTTCTTAGGCCAACCAGATCATACGGACCACCGCAAATCGATATGATACCTCCCCATGAATAACCATAATTATTCTGACCAGCAGAAATAATAGTACCATCTGACTTCAAACCGAAAGTGGTCCCGTTGCAAGCCGCAATAGCAACAATGTTACTCCAATGAGACACTTCACATTGTCCATTCTTGTTATTTCCTTTTGCGACCACTGTTCCATCACTGCGAAGACCAACTGTGTGCTCATCACCTGCACAAATTGCTATAATATCCGTCCAGCTTGACAGATCACATTGTCCGTATCTATTTACACCACACGCAACAACTGTTCCGTCAGCCTTCAACCCTACAGTATGGCTGGAAGCGCTAATTGCAACAATATCTGTCCATGATGACACATCCAGACGAGTGCCCTTATTATCGTATTCACTCAAGTAATTGCTTCCTGTTGCATATACTGTACCGTCCGGGCGAAGGTAAACACTATGATAATTGCCAGCAGCAATCACACCTGTTGAAATAACAGGTTTTGTATCATCTGCTTCCATCTTCTCATTTTGGGGAGAATCCTTTTGCGAAGGAAGTTCTTCTTCGTTGCTCAATTTACCATCAAACAGTGTTGCAATTCTGCTCGGGAAGGAGGTTTTGGGATACTGAATTGTTAAGATCTCAACACCCGTAACATCTATGATAAACGAATGAGGTGCCTCACCCTGCTTCATCGTGTTCGTGCGGAACAGCCACTTGCCGTCACCATAAATGTCGAAATATTTTCCGTCTTTAGCATAAGAAGCTCTCCAGTTACCGTCCATGTCTTCAGACATAGAACATGTTCCGGAAAACGTCTTATACTTTCCTTCAATGTTATAAGAGACATAATACGATGCAAGTTCAGATCCATCGACAGTCAATCCATAGGTGTACCGATTGCCCCGATAGTCATAGACAGGACCAGATGTATGTCCTGGCGTATTCAAATCTTCATAGGCTTCACCGTCACTAACATCAGTATGCGCAAAGGACTCCAGTTGCCGTTCGCTTGATGTCCAAAGTTTACCGTACTTCTCGATAGGCGTTAACTCATTAAGGAATACTGCCTCATGAAGTAGTTTTTCGCCTTCTTCAACTCCACATACAGAGCAAGTTTTGGGGGCATCGTAACTTGCTTCAATCCATTGATGTTCCAAGACTGTTCCGGATACTTCACCACAAGTGTAGCAAGTTTTTGGGGTGGTGCAAGTAGCGTCAACCCAGGAATGCACATGTGGCTCTTCAGTGGGAATTGTGGGTGGTTTTTTGGGGCCCTCGATTTCCTTTCCAGAAAATATCACCATGCATGCCAGTATTACAACTAATACAGCCGCTACGGCAATAAGTACTTTTTGAATTGAAATCTGTTTTCTCTGCTTAGGTTTGATGCGAATGGTTACATATAAGTCTCCTCTTGCTCCAGATGTACTGATTATTCCCTTTCCAGGAATATGGATAGTTTGCCCGCTCTGCACATCTGCAGGTACTAAAACACGAACAGCCTTTCCTGACACCTCAACAGATACATATTTTCCCGCAGGATTATCATCATGTTCAAATGTTATTTCCTTGTAAATATCCAATTTTTCCAGATCCGATTCCGATGCAGATCGTCTTAGGAGATCATTCAGCATTTGCTCGGCATTGGAATAGCGTTCTTTCGGGTCGAATGCACAGGCTTTCATCACAATGTTCTTAAGCCATTGGCTGCCGTTCTTCGGAGGAGGGAATGGTCTCCCTCTGAAACGTTGGTTTCTTGCCTCATCTTCCATGGAAGATGTCAGTTTTTTGGGCGGAAGGGGTAGGAAGGGCATACGGTGTTCATTGAGCATCCAATACATCACGAGACCCAAAGAATAAATATCCGCAGCAGCACCATAGGGCTGATTGTTATAGACTTCGGGTGCCATATATTTATAGGTGCCAATTTTTGTTCCACCAGTAGTCTTTTCAATTGTTTTTGCGATTCCGAAATCACCTAATTTGTAATCGCCATTAGGGGATACAAAAATATTTTGCGGTTTGATGTCACGGTGAATAATCCCATGTTTTCTGCAAAGCACCAACGCTGCACACATATCCTTGCCAAGTTTCTCAACACTTTCTTCCGCAATCTCAGCAGGCAGGGCTTTTGTCAACGGAGTAAGCAGCTCCATCTTGATGAAGATATCCCAACCGATTCCATCGTCATGCTGAACATAACGAATATCATCACAGTTAACAATGTTTGTGCTTCCATTCAATTTCCTCATCAAGGTATATTCTGCCACAATGCTTTTTAGGTGGCTCCGAAATGTGCTTGTGATGCTTTCATCATCATAACCATCGCTGTACATTTCGTCGATATCGCTTTCGTTTTGCGGAATCGAGATTACTTTTAAAGCAGCTTTCTCAACATCCCCAAGAACATTTCGCTGGATCTCATAAACCGAGCCAAAACTTCCTCGGCCAATCACTCGAATAACTTCCCACCCAGGCCAGGATATTCTTTGTTTGTCATCCATCTTTTACCCTCTTTTCATATACGCTATTTTTGCCATATTTAAGCACATTAGATTCACTGATATTTCATTCATCCAGCCATTCAATAAGGGCAAATGGGCTAGGAAAATGTCTTCTTGATGAAATAGCTGAAATAGCATTATTGGTTAGATAAAGCCACGCCTCTTCTGCTGCTTTATTTTTATTGTTGGCAGAAAACATATCTCTAGTGTTGCTTAAAACTTCGCAAGATATTTTCTCCCAAGTGCTGGTGTTAACTCCAATTTGCTCCATAGAAACAAACATTTTGTGATGCAATTCTTTTTGCTTGGTCAATAGGTACTCGATTTCTTCCGTCATTTTCATTGAATATTTTAACATAGCCTTCAATTCAAGCAAGTCATCCATAGCATCATCGATAATACAACTCATAATACACCTCCTACATTATCCTGCACACAATTACAGTTATATTATCACGCCCACCATGCTCCAGCGCAGCTTCTATAAGCTTTTGAACACAATATTCAGCACTTTCGCTATTAAGCATAATGTCGGAAATTTCAAAATTAGTCAGCATATCAGTTAATCCATCACTGCAAAGTAAATAGATATCTCCTCTTTGGATTTCGCCTTTTGCGATATATGGATCGATCTGAATTTCTTCAGAGCTAAAGCCCAAATACTGTGTTAACGGGGCTTTCTTATTCTCTTTCCCTGGACGATCCGCCGTGTGGTCTACCGACAATTGCAAAAATTCTCCATCCCGCAGACGGTAGGCTCGGCTGTCCCCAACATTACAGACATAGACCCATCGTCCCGAAAAACACAGGCTTACCATAGTAGAGCCCATTCTGTTGGTGCACAGCTTCTCCTGTTCCTCCGCAACCGAATTATTCAATTGAATGGTCAACCTCTTAAGATACTTCTTTTCCGGAATGAAGAAATCCGAAAATGTTTTCTGACTCATCTGTAGCTGCCGAGCGGCCGCAAAGGATGCATATTCTCCAAATTTTTCTCCGCCCATTCCATCAAATATAGCAACGCAGAACCCATTTTTTAATGGTTCCTCGATACAAACAGGATGTTTTAACCCATCATTCTCCCGTTCCAGGCATCTGTCGTCAAAAAAGAAATTATCTTCGTTATTGCTGCGCACTTTGCCTGTATGGCATCCACAGGCTGCCTGAATGATATATCGCATATTGGTTCTCCTTATCAGTTAAATAACGAGGAACGGCCTGGTGGCAGCAATATGTGCGTGCCACCAGGCCGTTTGTAGGACGTATGATTCACTTAACTGGGGCTCACATCATTATCAGATGGTCGCCATTTTGAATACCATAGTTGTCCAAGGTAGCGTTGGGACGAAGCAGAATATTTTTTTCCAGAGAGCATAGACATTCAAAGCCCGAAGCAACATACCGATGATCGGACAGATCTTCTACCGTACTTGCAATCAGGGATACGATATTCTTGATTCTGGCAGAGTTGGGAACTAATATATCATATTGTCCCGAAATGGCAGGGACAGTGATGTTAACAAGTATCTTCATGATATGTATCCCCCTATAACCGGTAACGTGCACATCAGAATTCCTGGTCAAGCAGGTGGATTGCTTCTGAGGTATTGGATGTCATCTGAAATTTTGCCTGTGTCAAAATTTCATGCATCTCCATAAGAAGTTGCTTGCGATTCCGCAGCCTCGACACAAGATCATTGGCAAACACCCTCTGCTGTCTGAGCAAATCTTCTGGGAGCTCGGAAACATGCAGGTTCTGCTGAGCCTGCAAATTAAGCGCTCCGACTATCCTGTTGGCTAAGTTAATTTCCTCCTGCAGACAGTCCTGATGCTGCAGCAACTTATCCAAGTCTGCACAGATGTGCATATATTTTTACAGTTCTAGGATATCCAGCAGGCCCTTGGCATCTTGAATTTTCTCTCCTAGGCCAGCCTTGCCGCCCTCTAGGGCATCCACAGTTTGACGCAGGAGCACTACCATATCTTTTGCAGTACCCAGCTGGATAGTTACCTTCTCGATGTTGACATCAATGGCAGCAAGTGCGCTCTTGCCTTCTTCGTCGTTCCAGAAGGAAGGAATCTCGTTACGCATATTGGTCAGATTGGTTAAATGAGTGTTAAGTCTGCCAATAACGGCATTCAGATCCTCAATTTTATCCAAATACGCTTGCTGGGTGTACTTAAAGAGCAGGTCAGAGACTCCCTTGCCCAATGTCAGGCCAACGCCAATAGCACCAATAATAGACATATTTCAATCCTCCTTATTTCACATGCTTTGAGACAAAGTCCTCAATCAGATCATTAACCTGACTGCCAGCCTGGCCCAGGATGCCGATGCCCTCTTCTACCTTTTCCCAGGCATTCTTGTAGGCATCGCATGCGCGATTCCAGGTTGTGCTGATTTTTTCACCAGTACTTACGATCATCTTGACAAAGGTATCTTCCTGGTCGGGGAAACTGGCAGTGAGTCCTCCCACTTCTGCCAGCGTTTTATTCACCTCTGCAATCTCTGCCTTAACTTCAGCGACCCACTTGGCAGCTCTCTGTGCATCGATATTCATGTTTGACATTATTTGACCTCCTAAATGTTAATATAATTCGCGCAAATTATTGGTTATTGTTTGCTTTTCGTATTCCAGCAGTTCCTGATACATGCATAAAATATCTCCCTGGAGGCAAGCACCAATTTGAGTTTGTTCCTCCTCTAGACAAGACAGGAGTTTCTTGTACAAAATAATAATTTCTTCCATTCCGAGTATCCTCATCCCTCCTCTTTTCACCGCATATTATCAGGCAAACTAGAAAATACTCATCATATCTTCGTCTTCTTTCGGCTTCTCCATGTTTCCACAGGGCATGGTTAGCGCATATACCGACTTGCGGTATATCATAAGCGCTGTGTTAAAAGGAATAGTTGCGGCCATTATTTCTGAAGAGAAATGATAAAGCGCTTGCTTGTCCAGATTTCCACCGAAAAACAGCATGTTATTGTTGGAAAAATCGATAAATAAATCATTTTGTGTCTGCTTTTCCGGGATGTCCGGCTCAAGGCAGGCTACCACATAAATATTATACTTCTGTGCGCGCTTAAACAGCTCACAGTAGTTCATTGTGGAAAATGCGTTCAAAGACGCACAGAAGTCGCCGATATTTTCCAGCAGAAGCAAAATCGGTCTGGTCTGCTCACGCAGGACAGATGCTGTAAATACGGAATCATTGCGCTGTTCCTGGGGGATTTTGTGCTCCTCAAAGTATTGCTCCAGAACATCTTTTCGATGGGACATCATTCCCAGCAGTGCCTGCTGCAGAGTACGCATGTTCTCCACGGAGCAATCCATGTAGTCCGCATCAGACAACCGTTCTGTGAGAATTCCCTTTTTTTCCGGCTCAACAAACAGGCTGTCTTTTTTCTTCCGGATGATCCACAGTTCCATATTTTCCCGCGCAAAGGCATGAAGGAGGTTGTTCATCAGCGCCACTGTACCCGTCGGGTTGCCGAAGTACACACTCAGCAACGAGAACTGCTTCAGCGGCAATGCAACAGGCTTTCTGGAGGACTTGGAATAGCCCAGGGGTATCCTGCTCTTTCTGAACTGAGCTGCGAATTCCTCATAAAGTGCATCTTCCTTAACCACAGTCATTCTCTGCGCATCCGATATGGAACCATACTTTTTTACCAGTGCCGCTACGGTTTCCTTGATACAGCTGATTCTCTCCTGATCATTGGGTTTCTTTCGGATCAGCGCTCCCTGGAATTCCAATGCCCGGTCATTGCATTTGCACAATCCTCTTCCCGGAATTTCTGGCGGGACATAGGATGATCTGCACCCCAGAATCTCACTATAATCATACTTATCTTTCAAGTGCAGTGCGATACGAGTCCCCAGTTCCTGCCTGATTTTTCCGGACACCTCATTCACTCCGTTACAGGTCACAATGAATTTCACACCATAATTATAACTGTCTTTCATGTAGGAAGCCATTTGGTACATGTGCTTTTCTCCGATTCTGGAGCCGGACAAAGCAGCGATATTATCAATCACCACAACAATCAGAGGCAACCCAATTCGTTCTCTGGCTACTTCAAAGCCTTCTATCTCCAATTCTGAAAATAGCTTTTTTCTTTCAAAAACGAGGCCGTTTACCAGTTTAAAAAACTCATCCAACGATCCGGAGTCCTCTTCATGCTGAATAGCACCGCAGTGGGGCAACGGCTTGAACAACTTTATCATTCTGCTGGAGTAGTCCAGAACGTAGAAATTGAATTCCTTCGGTGTGAGTTGCTGACTCAGCGAATACAGAATATTCTGAATAATGGTGGACTTACCGCTTTCTGCTGTACCTGCAATCAGCAGATTCTGGCAATGGGCAAAATCCAGATTCAGAGGAAATTGCCTCTGGTTCTCCGGGTCATCGACCTTGCCCAGGCACACAGTCATCGGATCGTCAGTGGGAGACTTATGTTGCAGTTCCTCCAGATCCAGCAGCTGTGGCAGTTCCGGCTGCCACAGCTGTTGGGGCTTGATATTGTGCGTTTTGGCAAGCTCAGAAAGGTATTCCACAATCGCCACAATCTGCTTCTTACCGGAGTCGGTTTTCCTAACCTTGGGTGCAGCTTTGGCAATCACCTGACCGGTGATATCCAGGAATTCCACAGCATTGTCCCACCGGACGGTGGGCGCATCCTGGGGCTCATAGACAGCGCCGCACCATGCGGACTGGCCCAGAGCAAAGTATTCATTATAGCCGACCTGAAGGTAAAAGCGGCCTGTGTCCACTAACTCCGCTGCTTCTGGGCGTTTCAGCATGTCCATACTGTCCGAGCGGTCCTGCACCCGCAGGCATACCCGGAATTTGGTGTTGCTTCGGATCTGATCGTTCACCACGCCGGAGGGTTTCTGGGTCGCCAGGATCAGGTGGACGCCCAGACTTCTGCCGATTCGTGCCGCGCTGATCAGCTTATCCATAAATTCCGGCTGCTGCTGCTTCAGTTCTGCGAATTCATCCGAAATGATGAACAAATGGGGCATGGGCTTGGATACCTTGCCTGCGCGGTACAGCTTCTGGTAGTCATAGATATCCATGGTGCCTTCATTGACCAGGGTCTTGGCTTCATCGAAAACCCGCTGCCTTCTGACAAGTTCACTGTCGATGGACATCAGCGACCGCTGGATCGATGCGCCATCCAGGTTTGTGATGGTGCCTGCCAGGTGGGGCAGTCTGACACCTGTTTCCGGATTTTCAAAGGCTCTGGCCAGACCGCCGCCCTTATAGTCGATCAGCACAAATGCCACTTCATCCGGATGATAATTGATTGCCAAGGAGAGGATATAGGTGATCAGGAATTCCGATTTGCCGGAGCCCGTGGTACCTGCCACCAGTCCATGGGGACCCTGATGCTTTTCGTGAAGATCCAGCATAAACAGGGAACCGTCAGCGCTTACACCTACCGGCGCAGCCAGGGATTTTATAGGATTGCTTTCCTGCCAGCGCTTTATGGGATTCAGCTGTTCGATGCGTCCGACCTTATACATTTCCAGAAAGGTGATCATCTTGGGAAGCTCCTGGCCTGGCGCATTGGTTTTTAATCTGGTATTCGCAAGAATACGCATCGCACCTGCCATATCCCTGTTTTGGCAGGTGTCCAGATTGAACAGCACATCTTCGCCGCCGTCCGCACTCATGGTGGTGCAGATGCCCTGCTGACCGTCTGTAAGGGTAATGATTTTCTGAGCTTCCTTCGGCAATTCCGGATATGCTGCAATGATAGAAACACCACAACGATCCTCGGATTCCAGAATCTCCTTCAGCCCTTCATAGCTTTCAAATATTTTTTTGTTTAACGCAAACAAGAGATAATAGGGTCGCTTCTTCAAAATCTTTGCGAGTTCTTGCTCACCATCCTTATCCTTAGCCATTTGAGCACCGATGTACTCTCCCAACTTGTAGGCTTCCGACTCATTTGTTGCAATGAATCGTATTGTTCGCTGGTCATCCCAGGCATGGGGAAGATATCGAATTTCTTCTAAGTAGGGCAATTCGTCCTTGCTCAGAAAGAAAACAGTTTTCACTTCATCATAGCTATGCAACACAGCAGTCTGTAGCACCAGCTGCCGAACATATGCTAAAATATTCTTCCGATCTCCCAGCAGTCCACACACACGTGTTTCCGCCAATGGCAAAACAATAGGTGCATCTTCCACATAATAAGGATCCTCAACCAGTTGATACATTTCATCCTCCAGTTTATCCCTTTCCAGAGAAAACCGTTTGGCCGGATAGTCAATCACCGTTGCAAGGGGCCTTGTACCAGTACCCAGACGAATGTGTAGAAAATCGCTGTCTATAGGACGGCGCTCCCATAAATGGGTGTGCTGTGTTGCAATGTTGATTACTTGGCGCAATGTCGGATATCGGTTATTTAAATAGACTTTTTCCTCTAAACATGCGTTTTCGATTTCTTCCGCTTTATTCGCAAGATATTCCCGATACTTGCTAATACGAAGCCGCTCATATTCTTGACGTTGATGTTCCGAAAATTTGGAAGTAAGCATAGGAAACATTACGCTGGAAATCAACGTCATAAAGTTACCTGCTATGGCAGCAGCTCCACCCATAACCATAGAGCTACCCATTCGCAGCATCAAAGGGATTTGTTTTTGATCCATAGACATAGGCGGTCCTTCAACAGATATTGTTTTCGGAGGAAGGTCGCCTCTTTTGCGCGGGGATCGGTTAAAAAATGAATCCGCAGAATTGGCGGGGGGCTGACCGCGGTAGTTGGCATAGCCGTGATGCAAATCCATCATATCCTGGGTGATATTTTGATTGACTGTGACTTTTCCTGCACTATCATTAATAGATAAAAACCCAGGACCGATAATGATTTTAAGGTTCATGATCGACACGATGTCACCAGTCCTAAGATGCCCCCACTTTCGCTTAACTCCGTTGATAAAAAGGCCGTAGGCAGAGTTGCAGTCCCGAATTTCCCATCCATCGGAAAGGCGCTTTATGACAGCATGTCTTGACGAAATAGTAGGATTGTTACAGCAAATGTCACACCCCGAAAGGCTGCCGATACTAATCTCATTACTGGTACAAATAGAATAATTGCGATACACCATTTGACTTTTACAAACCTTTTTTGCATAAAGAGAAAAGTTTCTGTTGGCGCATTCAATTTTAAGCAATTGGTTATCCGCTAATATAACTTCATAGCTTTGCTCCAATGGTACATCCAGGAAAAAAGCAGGACTGTGGCAAACTGCAATCCATTTTCCGTTTCGCGATACGATACTTAAAAAGCGATACTTCGCTCTTCCTTCAAACTGAAAGAAACCCTCTGGGGTCGCAGGGAGCCATAAGTCACACAGTTCACCATAGTCTGCGAGGAGGATCAAATGAAAAGAATAAATCTCATCATCGCAATCATCAGCAATTGGCGACACAAGTGTAGGAAGATGCAGTTTTTCCATAAGGATATCCTCCAAATAAAACAATCATTGTTATGTATTAAACAATTCTTTTGAACTGTACAGCTTCAACCTGTTAAAGTAGTAAAATTGCAATAGTAGCAACATGAAAATAGCATCTATTTTGTGTATATTTTATTATATTATGCGTTCATGCTTTTTTCAAGTAGGAAAAGACAATATAGTTAATGTATGTAAGTTGATATCAACGTTGTTAAACAGCATTGCAAGGATTGCTTCTTCTTTTGCTTGTTGTATGACGATAAGCTTCATTTATATATCTCACCAATAACAACAGCTTATTCTTCAAATGGTTCTGTAAAAAACATGCCAGCTACTATCTGACCGTACTGATTGGTGAGTCGACCGTAATCGGGCCCTATGGAACCCATCAGATTCGAACTCTGTATCCCTGGCTCCCCTTTGCCACAAAAAAGGATCGAAATATGAACATTTACATACTAGCTTTGCCCACAAACCCAAGTAACACTCCATCCCGCAAGTTGAAATTGAAGATACCATTGCACAGTGTATCCACAGCATTTGAGATCACCGGATGAGCGTTCACGAAGTTATAGCAAAAACAGCGTTATGTTTAAACTCTTTGTTCACTAACAAATAATTCTAAACCTGTATCCTGCGGTTTAATCCACATGTCTCCCCAAAAAAGCCTTTTTATTCTGTCGTGTTCGGTATAATAATGAAGCACTCTGACCACGTCTCGGTTCGGGACACGGTCAAAGTGCTTCGTTATTTTAGGAGCAAAATGCAAAGAAGGCCATACTCAGGATTGTATCTTTTTTGCAACACCACTTTTTTAAAAGAAAGTTTAAATTATACATTGTTGTAGAGAATTAAACGTCGAACTGACATTTAGCGAATGACTCCTCATGTATTCTCTCAGTTTAGAAACACGCAGGGAGCAGAATCAATATTGCTGTACACAAAAATCATTTCGTATGGTCGCATATTATTCCGTCCATTGTGGGTTTTTTTGTCTTTTTGCTTGCATCCGAAATCAATTCTGTCAGCTTCTTTTTGATTTTCTCCTGCTCCTTATGGGGCAGATAGTCCAGATATTTTTCGGCTCGGCGAACATATTCTTCGTATTCCTCGTCGGGACAGGCATTTAAGTATCTCAGAACCATTTCCCATTTACTATTTTCTCTCCAAACCTTTTCAACAGACTCATCCAGTCGGTCGATCTGAGAATCGATCTGGTCCGCAAAGCTTCTCAGCATTTCATCCATCTGCCGTTCCATCTCCTGTCGGCGCTCTTTTGCACGGGCGACCTGATAATCCGGAGTAGAAAGATTGCCCCGGGGATGAGAGCCTTTGTACTCCCTTTCCCATCCATAGCGGTACTCCATTTCATTCTGGATCCACTTTTTCTGGTCTTCAATCCAGTCGATGATTCCTTGCTTATCCGGCTCCTGCAGATAGCGGACTGTACCGTCTTTGTTGTAAATAATCTGATTCTCTTTGTCCCTCTTGGGTTTCGGCTCACCGTTCTCATCCAATACATCCTTCCAGGTTGATGGATAGCCCATACCGGCCATTGCCCGGCCCAAAGATGCCTGCACCTCAGGTCCCCGTTTACAGCCTCTGGAATAGGGAATGACCGTCAAATGGATACCTGGAGTCGCCTCATCGCAATGGACCGTCAGATTTAATACGATCAGACCATGTTTGAACGGGGGTTTCCAGTTCGGATCTTCCAGTTCTGTCGTGGTGACAAAGCATATATTTTTCTGCTGCATTAGATGGTCGCAATAGTCTTTCAGTATGGCCTCTGACTTCTTGGCATCCTCAAATTCAGCCATGTATCCGGTGTTATCCATGTCGCCGATACAAAAAACCAATTCCAGAGCTTCCGCCGTTTTCCGATTTCTGACATTCCGGTTTTGCTTCTTTTTTAAAGACATTTCCAGCTGACCTTCCCGGATATACTCCAAATAGGTCCCTTCGTATCGTCTGCAAGGTCTTTGTTTCATCTGGAATGCGCGGAAGGAAGGCTCGTAAAGTTTATCATAGATCTCCTCCAATGTGGCGAACCGTTCCGGATTTTTCGGTTCAAAGGAAATCATTTGAGACGCATCCACAGCATTCTCAGCCAAACGGGCAGCATCTCTTACCAGGGAATCCATTGTGTTCAAATATGCTGTGTTCAGGCGCTGATCATACAGATCCAGGATTTCTCGCGCCGTAAATCTTGTTTCCTTAAAATCCTGGATTTGTAATCTTCTCTCACACTTAAAAGTAAAATGAGCTTCTTCCTCCTGGATTTCCTTTATGGTCAAAACGGTTTGCCCATATATAATCAACGGCAAGAGAAGTAAATAAAAAAACAGTTCTACTCCATTCTCGGGGCAAAAAGCCAGCATTTGCCGACACTTGCGCAAATACCGCATATTCTCACGGTAGCGTTCGTACTCCAGTGTATCCGCCAGTCTGCGGTTGGACCAATACAAATCGCCCAGTTCTTGATACCTTTCCCAAAACTCCTGTACATATCTGGGATCTTCGAAGTCCAGATATGCCTCCTGGCCGGACACCACGCGATTGTAGTTCCACTTCGTTCTGGTAGGATCCACATTCTTCGGCAGGAAGGTCCGGTTGTTATGTTCCAATGAAAATACGGAATCATAGTGCCCGCTGATCGTTTTTAGCTTCATATTCGCACCTCGCTATTCTATCATTTTTCTACTTTTTTCTAAAAAAACGGATGGAGGTGCTCTGCCGGTGCCAGCTCTGAATAATTCCAAAAAAGCGTTGCAATCACAGTACTTTTCGCTTCTAAGCGATTCCGCAGTTGACTTCCGTTTTACACGGCTTTCCACATACCCCTCTGGACTCAAAATCCACCGCTGGCGACAGCGTACCGGTTCGAGTCCGGTCACCGGCACCAAAGTCCAAAACCCTTGATTATCAACGGGTTTTGGGCTTTTTTCTTTTCCAGCGGTAATTCTCAATCCGCCACAATCTGGAAACTTTTCTACCATTTTTTCAACCACTTTTTCCGTCTGCCTCCTTTTCACCGCTTTCTCCCATAAGCATATTACTCATTTGTTTTAGGGCAAGCTTGACACGTCTGTTTTTGCAAAAAAGAGCAGGATCTCATCAGATCCTGCTCTTTCTATTTGTCCGCTTTCGTTGCCGATGAACGAAACGGCAATTTAGCCTTCCACTTCCTCCGCCACGTACACGTCGGAGCCGAAGTCGCCGTAGGTGCGCTGGTTTTCGTCGTAGCCGGTGCCACGGAACATGGGCTTCAGCAAAATGCCGCTCATGAGAGCCGCGCCGGAGAGGGTCATATCCTCCACCGCGTTTTTCAGCGTGAAGTTCCGGTCCGCCACGTTCAATAAAATGCCGTTGGGGTCGATGTTCACGGGAACCACGTGCTTGAGAAGATTTCCGAACTGGCCTACACGAATGGCCTGGGCCAGGGAAGTCAGATGATACTGCTTGTCTTTGTCCAGGCCCCGGAGCCGCAGCTGCTCGTAGCCGGGGGCCGCGTGGACCAGGCTGTGAAAGACACCCGCAATGGTCACCTTGCCGTCGCTGACCTGCCAGCCCTGCTTGTTCCGGCGGAAGGTGCCGAACTGGAAGATTTCCCGGTATTTTTTGTAGAATTCGATTTGGGCCTTCACTTCCTTGACTTCCACGTTCACCAGATGCTTCAAATCCAGCTCATAGCCCAGGCAGCCGAAGAAGGCCACGTTGCCCCGGGTTGCCAGAGGGGTATGACGGAGGGTCTGGGCATGGGGGGCGGCGCTGACATGGGCGCCGAAGGTGGACTGGGGATACAGGAAGCTTAAGTTCCCCTGGATGGTCAGCCGCTCGATGGGGTCCGTGTCATCACTGCACCAGATCTGGGGACTGAAGCACAGCATACCCAAATCAAAGCGGTTGCCGCCGGAGGAGCAATTTTCCAGCAGGATTTCCGGCCGGGGTTCAAAGATCCGGCGGTACACATCGTAAACACCCAGCATAAAATCGTGAGCCTTGGCACCCAGGGCGATGGAATGGCGGTTCATGTCCCACTTGACGTAGGAAATTTCCGCCCGGTCCAGAATGGCACTGACATTTTCCACGATGTAGTCCCGGACTTCGGGCTTTGTCAAATCCAGCAGCAGCTGGTTCCGGCCCAGCGCGTTGGGGAAGCTGTCTGTCAACGCCCAGTCCGGGTGGGCGCGATACAGGTCAGAATCGGGGTTCACAGACTCCGGCTCGAACCAGAGGCCGAACTGCAAGCCCTTGGCCCGAATCCTGGCGGACAAGCCCTCCATGCCGTCGGGCAGCTTCTTGAGATTTACATTGTAATCGCCCAGACCTGCCCGGTCATGGTTCCGGGCACCGAACCAGCCGTCATCCAGCACAAACAGCTCGCAGCCCAAATCCTTGGCCCGGTCGGCCAAATCCAAAAGTCTGCGCTGGTTGAAATCGAACATGCAGCCCTCCCAGCTGTTGTACAGCACGGGGCGGGGGCGGCCACGCCAGTATGCGGGGACAATGTGATCCAGCACAAAGCGGTGCATTTTTTCAGACATGCCGCCGAAGCCATCGTCGGACCAGCAGAGGACTGCCTCGGGAGTTTCAAATTTCTCACCGGGCAGCAGTTCCTTGAGGAAATTGCTGGGGTTGATGCCCTGCATCACCCGGGTCAGTCCCTGCAATGACTGCTGGGCGGCGGCATAATGATTGCCGGAGTAAATGAGGTTGAATCCGAAGACCCTGCCGTCCGTTTCCGTGGCATCGGGTTCAAAGAGCATAAAACCGGGATTATGGCGGTTGGAGGAAGCACCGGTGAGGCTTTCGTTGACCACCTTGCTGCCGCCAACTTCCGTATCATGACGGCGCATTTCCGCAATCCAGCCGCCGTTGAAGGTAGCCATGGTGAAGCTGCCGGGGATGTCCAGGGACATACTCATGAGTTTCTGCAAGGAAATGGGAGCATCGCCGGTGTTTTCCAGCACGGTGCGGCGAACCAGAGCCGTTTCAAAGGCGGAATAGTACAGCTTCAGCTTGGCGCCCTTCTGCTCCAGGGTCAGTTCCAGGGTTTCGCAATCCCCGTGGGCCTGGGGCAGGCCGCAGTCCATGGGAACAACGCCCTCATGGATTTTCATACCGGTGAAACGGAAATCCGTACTCTGGCCGGCAAGCTCCAGGGGACTTTCCCGGTAATCACCACGGCCGCTGCCGCTCCATTCCAGGGCCCGGTCGTCCAGGCAGATGGGCTTTTGCTCGTCCTCCTGGATCATGGTGCAGGAACCCCAGCCCAGGCCAGGCTTGCAGAGGAACCCCTCTGCGTCCCCAGTGCAGACAGGAGCGCCGAAGTGCAGATGCTCCGGCAGGTTATAGTCGTTGATTTTCAGCAGGTAGGAATAATGGTCGGTTCTCAGATGAAAGACATTTTTTTCGTTGGTAATCATAAAATCCACCCCTTTTCTTCTATTTTATATGGGGAAAGAGGGTAAGTCAACGAGATTTTTGGTGACGGATGGAATCGGGTGTGGTATACTGTTGAATAAGAATGAGGCAGTCACAATTCTGTCATTGCGAGGCACGCAGTGCCGTGGCAATCTCCTGGTACAATCTAATTCCTGCACAGAATTACGATCGTTTCACCGGGAGATCGCCACGTCGCCGCCTCAAGGCGGCTCCTCGCGATGACATGACATTTTTAAAAGGAGCGATGATTATGGCAAGAACCTATTGGTACAAAGACACGGTGTTTTACCAGGTGTGGCCCCGGTCTTTTAAAGACGGCAACGGCGACGGCATGGGTGACCTGTGGGGCGTGTACGAAAAACTGGACTACATCAAATCCCTAGGCTGCGACGGCATCTGGTTCTCTCCCATCTACCCCTCCCCCGGTGCCGACTGCGGCTACGACATCGCCGACTACATGGACATCGACCCCCAGTTCTGCCGCATGGAAGCCTTCAAAAAGGTGCTGGAGGGTGCCCATGAGCGCGGCATGAAAATCCTCATGGACCTGGTCGTCAACCACACCAGCGACGAACACGAATGGTTCCAGAAGAGCCGCAAGCGCATCGACCCCTACACCGATTACTACATCTGGCGGCCCGACCCGGGTAACGGCAAGCTGCCCAACAACTGGGACTCTAACTTCGAGGGCAAGGCCTGGACCTGGGACGAGGTCCGGGGAGAATACTACCTGCACCTGTTCGCCGTAAAGCAGCCGGACCTGAACATGGACAACCCCCTGGTCCGGGAGGAAGTCAAGAAGATCATGCGATTCTGGCTTGACATGGGCGTGGACGGCTTCCGGGAGGATGTCATCACCTACATTTCCAAGGTAGAGGGTCTGCCCAACGACCACCTGTTCCCCATTTACAAGGGCATGCCCAAGTACAATCACGGCCCCCACATCCACGAATATCTGGAAGAATTCAAGCGGGATGCTCTGGAGGGCTACGACTACTTCACCGTGGCCGAGGCCCCGCTGGTCTGGCCCAAGCAGGCGCTGAAGTACATTGACGAGCGCAGCGGTCAAATCGACACCATGATCCAGTTCCAGTGTCAGTGCGCCGACTGCCTGTTCACCGACTACATCCCCACCAAATTCCGCCTGCGGGCCATGAAGCGGGCCTTCTCCAGCTGGCAGAAGAAACTCTCTGGGAAAGCCTGGAACTGTCTGTACATCGAAAACCACGACCATCCCCGAATCATTTCCCGGTACGGCAGCGAAAAATTCTGGAAAGAAAGCGGCAAGACCCTGGCGGCGGCTTACCTCTTCCAGCAGGGTACCCCCTTCGTCTACCAGGGCCAGGAAATCGGCATGCTGAACTGGCAGCCGCACAGCATCGACCAATACCGGGATGTCCAGTCCATTTACAATTACCACCACAGTAATCAAAAGCTTTCTGACCGGGAGCGGCTGAAGAAGCTGTGGCGTTCCTCCCGGGACTCCGCCCGGACACCGGTGCAATGGGATGACAGCCCCAACGCAGGCTTCACCTCCGGAGAAACCACCTGGATGGATGTGAACGAAAATTACAAGCGCATCAACGTGGCCCAGCAGGAAAGTGACCCGGATTCCATCCTGCATTTCTACCGCCGGGCCATTCAGCTGAGAAAGTCCCTTTCCTGTGTCCGGGACGGTGACTATAAAGAATACCGGAAGCACTCGGGCAAAATTTATATGTACTCCCGGCAGAACCAGCGGCAGAAGATCCTGGTAGTCTGCTCTTTCTCGGAGAAGGAAACTGCCTTCAAGGCTCCCGCCGGATTTCACATCCCCGGCGCACGGCTGGCACTGTGCAACTATAATTCCATCAAAGAGAACACCTTGCAGCCTTATGAGTGCAGAGTGTATCTGTGGAAGTAAGCCGGCAGGGCCGGCGGCCCCTACAATAGTAAACGGGCCACCCACAGGGTGGCCCTTACTTTATACACTTACTTTTCCAGAATGACAGCGCCGGAGTTGTTGGCCAGAGCGGCCTTGATGTGGGCGGCTGCTTCGGCGGGGGTCAGCTTCACCTGCTCGCCGGTAACCATATTCTTGACGGAGCACTTGCCCTCGGCAATCTCGTCCTCCCCCAGCAGCACAGCGAAGGGAACCTCCAGCTTGTTGGCGTAGGTCATCTTCTGCTTGAACTTCTTCTGCTCGCAGTACAGCTGCACCTTCAGACCCTCGGAGCGGAGAGCCTCGGCCAGGGAAATGGCGGGGCCGATCTCGCCCATGGGCAGCACCAGAGCGTCCGCGGGAGCGCTGGGCAGCTGGGGGTTCAGCAGGCCCTGCTCGTCCAAAACGTAGAACAGGCGGGTCAGACCGATGGAAATACCAACACCGGGCAGCTGCTTCTCGATGTAGTAACCGGCCAGGTTGTCGTAACGGCCGCCGGAACAGACGGAGCCGATCTCGGGGTGATCCAGCAGAGTGGTCTCGTAAACGGTGCCGGTGTAGTAGTCCAGGCCTCTTGCGATGGTCAGATCCACGGCAAAGTTTGCTTCGGGAACACCGAAAGCGGAGAGGTTCACAGTGACAGCCTTCAGTTCGCTAAGACCCAGGTCGAAGGTTTCGTTTCTACCCTGATAGCCTTCCAGAGCGGCAATCACTTCAGCGTTGGAGCCGGAAATGGCGATGAACTTCAGAATCTCATCGGCCTGCTCTTCGGAGAGGCCGCAATCGGACAGCAGAATGGTCTTGACCTTGTCAGCGCCGATCTTATCCAGCTTGTCCACAGTGCGCATGATATCGCCGGACTTTTCGCTGAGGCCCAGCATGGCATAGAAGCCGTTGAGGATCTTCCGGTTGTTGACCCGGATCTGGAAGCGGCGGAGGCCGAAGCCCTTGAACACCTTGTAGATGATGGCAGGGATCTCTGCCTCGTTCAGAATGTCCAGCTTGCCGTCGTCGATGATGTCGATGTCCGCCTGGTAGAATTCCCGGAAGCGGCCACGCTGGGCCCGCTCGCCCCGGTAGACCTTGCTGATCTGGAACCGGCGGAAGGGGAAGGCCAGGTCGTTGCAGTGGAGGGCCACATACTTGGCCAGAGGCACCGTCAGATCGAACCGCAGGGCCAGGTCGCTGTCGCCCTTCTGGAAGCGGTAGATCTGCTTTTCGGTTTCGCCGCCGCCCTTGGCAAGCAGGATCTGGGCGTCCTCGATGACGGGAGTGTCCAGAGGGGCGAAGCCGTAGGAAGCGTAGGTGGTGCGCAGAATCTCCACCATTTTCTCAAAACGGATCTGCTTGGCAGGCAGCAGCTCCATAAAACCGGACAGCGTCCGGGGTTTGATAATGTCCATTTTTTTATTTCCTCCCTATAAAAACAGCATGTCATCGCGAACCAGTGCGCACACTGGTGTGGCGATCCCCTATGGTCTCCAGGAGCGTCCGGGGGGATTGCCACGCCAGTTTGAGAACTGGCTCGCAATGACAGCAAAAGGTTTTTCTTTCTATCGATCAGAACCGGGGCTTGGAGCGAAGCATTTCTCTCCAGTCCAGGTCACCGCGCTGCAGGCCCATGATCAGCATTTCGGCGCTGGCCAGGTTGGTGGCGATGGGCACATTGTGCTTGTCACAATGGCGGATGGTTTCGATCATCTGGCTGTCGTCCCAGGGCTCGGTGGTATTGGGGTCGGTGAACAGCAGCACCAGGTCGATCTCATTGTAGGCAATGCGGGCATTGATCTGCTGATGACCGCCCTGCTTATGGGAAAGGAGCAGCGTGATGGGCAGACCCGTATTGTCTGCGATCAGCCGGCCGGTGGTTGCTGTGGCAAACAGATTGTGCTTGATCAGCACGCTCTTGTAAGCCGTGCAGAACTGAACCATCAGTTCCTTCTTCTTGTCATGCGCCAGAAATGCAATATTCACAGCAGTCACTCCTTCAATTTCTATCTAAAAAAGTGTTTTATTTTAATGTAATGGGCTCGTGGAAGCCCTGGATGCGCTTTGCGATTTTGCGGTAGGCCTTGGCAGCGTCGCACCGCTTGGCATAGGCAAGCACCGGCTTGCCGAAAGAGGCGGCTAAGGTCACATTGGGGTCCTCCAGCACGATGCCAATGAGGGGCAGGCCTGCAGTGTCCATCACATCATCGATGGTGACCTTCACGGTTTTCAGCAATTCCCGCTGGACCCGGTTGACAATGAGGCGAACATGGGTCTTTCCCATGATGTCCAAAATGTCCCCTACCCGGGCCGCATCCCGCATGGCGGCAGGGCCGCTGCCGGTAACCAGCAGAAACCGGTCTGCCACCTGAGCAACCAGCCGGAAGCCGGCATCCACTCCCGCGGGGGCATCCAGCAGGATGTAGTCAAAGGAACGGCGGGCCTTTTGCAGCATATCCCCGAAGGCAATGGGGTCAATTTTTTCCACCGGGCGGTTCATGGGGGCCGTGAGGAATTTCAGCTTCTCGTAGACAGGATGCACCGCAGCCCGGTCCATGTCGTAGCCTCCCTCGGAGATGTCCAGGAAGGACAGGGCGCCGCATTCGGACATGCCCAGGGAAATGTCCAGATTCCGCAGACCCACATCACAGTCGATGCACAGAACCCGCTTTCCTTCCGCGGCCAGCGCGGTGGCAATTCCGGCGCAGGTGGAAGTTTTGCCGGTTCCGCCCTTACCGGACACAACAGCAAACAGTTCGCCCAAACGCCATCGCCCCCCAATCATAGTTTGGATTCATTATAAAGGAATATTTCACAAAAAGCAAGACCGTTTTTACGATTTTTCAAATGTTTTTCATCAGATTGAACAAAAAAGTGTGGAGTGTGAAGCGTGAAGAGTGGAGTTACGGTATGGCCTTCTGCCATGAACGAAATAAATCCGCGAAGCGGATACCTTCAATTCACTCTCCACTCTCCAAGCTCCACTCTCTTTGCCAAATTCTGCCGTCCCATGCAAAAAACAGTTGCACCTTGGCTTATTCTGATATATAATTAAGAAGTAAAAATACG
Source organism: Faecousia sp. (assembly GCA_045533345.1). GTDB lineage: Bacteria > Bacillota > Clostridia > Oscillospirales > Oscillospiraceae > Faecousia. Next base: position 30,863 of record JAZSHO010000125.1, read on the forward strand.
GGCAAAGACCCGATAATTGGAGGACTGATGTCATATGTTCAATGCAATGATCGAAACCTTAAAGGCTAACCCCCGCTCTATCGTGTTCACCGAGGGCCATGACGCCCGTATCCTGGAAGCTACCGCCCGTCTGAAGGCTGAAGGCTTCCTGAAGGTCATTCTGGTCGGCAATGTGGAAGAAGTCAAGGCTAACGCAGCCAAGGGCGGCTTCGACATCGAAGGCGTTGAGATCCTGGATCCCCTGACCTACGAAGGCATGGATGCCATGGTCGAGAAGATGGTAGAACTGCGTAAGGGCAAGATGTCTGCTGAGGAATGCAAGGCTGCTCTTAGCAAGGGCAACTACTTCGGCACCATGCTGGTGAAGATGGGTCTGGCCGACTCCCTGCTGGGCGGCGCTACCTACTCCACCGCTGATACCGTCCGTCCCGCTCTGCAGCTGGTCAAGACCAAGAAGGGTGTCAACCTGGTCTCCTCCTGCTTCATCATGGTTCGCGGCGAAGAGAAGCTGGCCATGGGCGACTGCGCCAGCAACCTGGGCTACGAAGACCGCAAGGACAAGGAAGGCAACGTGGTTCTGTCCGCTGCTCAGCAGCTGGCTGAGGTTGCTGTGGAAACCGCTCGGACCGCTAAGGTCTTCGGCATCGACCCCAAGGTCGCTCTGCTGGGCTTCTCCACCAACGGCTCCGGCAAGGGCGGCACCGTTAAGCTGTCCCACGACGCCACCGCCATCGCCAAGGAAATGGCTCCCGAGTTCCCCATCGACGGCGAGATGCAGTTCGACGCAGCTGTGGCTCCCGAAGTCGGTCAGCTGAAGTTCCCCGGCTCCCCCGTTGCCGGTTACGCCAACACCTTCATCTTCCCCACCATCGAGGCTGGCAACATCGGCTACAAGATCGCACAGCGTCTGGGCGGTTACGAAGCTCTGGGCCCCATCCTGCAGGGTCTGGCTGCTCCCATCAATGACCTGTCCCGTGGCTGCAACGCCGAGGAAGTCTACAAGATGGCCATCATCACCGCTGCAATGGTGTAATTCGGTACATACAAAATCATCAAGAGCCAGCCCGATCGGGCTGGCTCTTTTTTACCATATGATTTACTGCTGGGAAGCCTTGCCCTCTTTCAGCATCTTGATGAAGAAACGGAAGAACAGGAAGGTGGTGACGGCAGCGGCCACGATGTCGGCCACGGGCTCTGCCAGGAACACGGCGAAGGCCTTGTCCGCGAAGAAGTTGGGCAGGAGGAAGATCAGGGGGATCAGCAGGATGACTTTCCGCAGCAGCGCCATGACCAGGGAGATCTTGGCCTGACCCAGGGCCATGAAGGCCTGCTGGCAGCTGAGCTGGAAGCCAACGGAGAAGCCGCAGGCCAGGAAGATCCGGATGGCCCAGGCGGTGTAGTCCACCAGAGCGGCATCGCTGGTGAAGATATTTGCAAAGAAGCTGGGGAACAGCATCATCACGGCCCAGAAGGCAGTGGTATAGGCCACGCAGACGCCGAACTGGCAGAAGAAGGCTTCCTTCACACGGTCGAACTTCTTGGCGCCGTAGTTATAGCTGATCAGAGGCTGGCCGCCCTGGCAGACACCGGACAGGGGCATGGTGATCAGCTGGTTGATGGAGGTCAGGACGGTCATGGCACCGACAGCCACATCGCCGCCGAACTTGGCCAGGGAGGTAGTGAAGCTGATGGACAGAATGGACTCGGTGGACACCATGATGAAGCTGGAGATGCCCAGACCCAGGCAGGGCAGGATGATGGAGGGGATCAGCTTCATGTTGCCGCCCTTCAGCTTCAGAATGGTCTGCTTGCCGGTGAGGAACTTCAGGATCCACACCGCACTGACCGCCTGGCTCAGGACAGTGGCAATGGCTGCACCCTTGACACCAAGGCCCAGGCCGAACATCAGAATGGGGTCCAGAACGATGTTGATCACCGCACCGATAACGGTGGTCAGCATGGAGATCTTGGCGAAGCCCTGGGTGGTGATGAAGGTGTTCATGCCCATGACCGTCAGTACGAAGACGCTGCCCAGAACATAGATGCGGGCATATTCCACGGCATAGGGCAGGGTGGCATCGGATGCGCCGAACCAGCGCAGCAGGGTGGGAGCGGCGAAATAGAAGAGGCCCGTCAGAACCACAGCCAGAATCATCAGCACTGCAAAGCAGTTACCCAGGATCTTTTCGGCCTTTTCCTTGTCGCCCTGGCCCATGGCAATGGCTGCCCGGGGAGCACCGCCGGCGCCGGCCAGCATGGCAAAGGCAGTGATCAGCATCAGAATGGGGGTAAACAGGCCCACACCCGTCAGAGCCAGGCCGCCGATTTCCGGCAGGTGGCCGATATAGATTCTGTCGACAATGTTGTAAAGCAGATTGACCACCTGGCCAACCAGCGCAGGAACCGCCATCTGCACCATCAATTTCTTGACGGAGCCGGTTCCCATATCCCGTTGTGCGTTTGCCATGGATAAGACCCCTTTTCTTTTCAGTATATCAATCGATTGTTAACGTTTTGTCAAGGTTTCGGATGTTAGCGCAGACTTTTTCCATACTATTGCGCCAGGCTGCCATTTCTTCGTCGGTGACCCCTTGGTAAATCCCGGCGAAAAAAGCAATCTGGGCTTCCCGGGCCTCCCTGGCGATGGCCAGGCCCTCCTCCGTCAGCACCAGGTGGGCGGTGCGGCGGTCCGCTTCGCTGAACCGGCGCTGCAGCAATCCCCGGCTTTCCAGGCCGGACACGGACAATGACACATGGGATTTTGCCATGCCCCGGTGGGCCACGATGTCCGCCGCCCGGTCATACCGGGGGTTGTTCAGCAGGAACAGCAGTACATCCAGAGCATTCCGGGTCAAATCGTGCCGGGCGCAGATGGGGGCCAAAAGACGGCCATAGTGTTTCTGAGCCAGGCCCATGATATCAAAATAGTCAGATACGGATGGAATCTGCATAGTGGTTCCTCCTATTGGTTCGTTTTTGAACAATTATAGTATAGCAAGACAGACTGCCCCTGTCAAGGATTATTTCGTTCAATTTTGAACTTTTATCAGTAAAAAAGTATGTCATCGCGAACCAGTCCGCTTACCTGGTGTGGCGATCCCCCGGACACTCCTGGAATCCTTAGGGGATTGCCACGTCGGGCCATAGTAATGGCCCTCCTCGCAATGACATGCTTATCTTACATTACATATTGCTCTTAATGGTGGAAATCAGAATGTCGCCGGCTACCACCCGGTCTTCGGCAGCGAAGCCTTCGGCGAAATTGTCGGAATACAGCACCTGGGCATTGGGGGGAAATTCGTCATCGCCCTCCCAGACCAGGATCTGCATCTGGTAGCCGCCGATCAGATCGAAGCGGTAACCTGCGTCGCCGTGCTTCACCGCTTCCGCGCCCATCTTTTCACAGGCAGCCTTAAAGGCCGCCACCCGGAAACCGAAGGTGAAGGCGGCCCGGGTCAGCACCCGGCCGGAATAGGGCTTGATATACATTTCGCCCCAGGGCATCTCCCGGAAGGTCTTCCACTCCCCTTTCCAGCTGACCTGCTTGCTTTCCAACAGGTAGCGCAACAGGAAGGTCTGGGTGGGCAGCGGGGGCAGCTTGCCCTCGTCCATGACCCGAATGGCATACTCGGGGTGGGAAATGGCGAAGGTTCTGCCCAGCAGATTCAAAGTAAATTCCTTGCCGTCCCAGGAAGTGCCGGTGCGCCGGGCAGCTTCCGCCGGGTCCAGCTTCCGGAAACATTCCTCATAGTGGGCAAAGGGGACTTCTTCTTTGTGGTTTTCGATTTGCATAGTTACTCCTAAATCATCCTGTCATCGCGAACCAGTCCGCTTACCTGGTGTGGCGATCCCCGAAGATTTCTGGAATGTCCCGGGGATTGCCACGCCGGTGTGCGCACCGGCTCGCAATGACATAATTTTTTTACATTTCCTGTACGCTGTTGGGGAACAGGCTTCTGTCCGTGTGGGGCAGGAAGCAGGCGGCCACGAAGGAATCCATGTAGCCGGGGTAAGTAGACAGCTCCAGGTAGGTCATGTTGGCCATGACTTCGCTGCACTTTTCGATGGCTGCGTCGCTGAGGACCATGGCATAAGCGCCGGTGAGGGAGGAATTGCCGATGTAATGGAACTTCTCCAGTTCCACATCCGGGAACATGCCGATGTTTACCGCATTGTGCATATTGATGCCGGAGCCGATGCCGCCGGCAACGTAGACCTTGTCGATGCACTCCACAGTCATATCAACGCTCTGGAGCAGGGTGTCAATGGCGGAGAAAATGGCGCCCTTGGCACGGATGAAGTTGTCGATGTCCACCTCGTTGATGGACACTTCCCGACCGGTTTCGGATTCCTCGGCAGTTGCCAGAATGTAGCGGCCCATGCCGTGGTGGTCGTGGGCCACCCGCTTGCCCTCCCGGACGAAAATGCCCTTGGCATCGATGATGCCGCAGCGGAACAGCTCGGAAATCATGTCGATGATACCGGAGCCGCAGAGGCCAACCACCTTCTGCCCTTCGTCACCGATGATGGTAAAGGTGGGTTCCATGGTAACTTTGTCGATGGTCACCGCTTCCACGGCACCGTCGGTGGCACGCATACCGCAGGAAATGTCGCCGCCCTCAAAGGCGGGACCGGCGGAGCAGGCGCAGGACATGAGGAAGTCCCGGTTGCCAAAGACCAGCTCGCCGTTGGTACCCAGGTCGATGAACAGGCTCATTTCGTCCTTGTCCCAAATGCCGGAAGCCAGAGTACCGGCGGTGATGTCGCCGCCTACGTAGGAGCCGATATTGGGGGCAATGACCACGGGAGCCAGCGGGTTGGCAGGCAGCTTCAAATCCCCGGCCAGTAGGCCCTCCCACGTAAAGAAGCTGGGGATGTAAGGCTCCATCCGGACAGGCTCCGCATCCACGCCCAGCAGCAGATGGTTCATGGTGGTGTTGGCACCCACGGAAAGCCGCAGGATGGACCGGGCGGAAATTCCGGCGGTCTTGCAGAGGTTGGCGATGATGGGCGTCAAGGTCTCCTTGATGATGGCATCCTGCAAGTTTTTCTTGCCACCGGGGCGGCCCTGCTGGATGATGCGGTTGATAACGTCCGCACCATAGCGAATCTGGCCGTTGCCGGAGGAACCCTTGGCCAGCAGCTTGCCGGTCTGCAGGTCCGTCAGCACCATGGTGACGGTGGTGGTGCCGATATCGATGGCACAGCCGGCGATGACGGTGTCCTGGGGGCCGCAGATTTCCATGCAGTGGAAGGTATCGCCGTCATGGCGGCCCTTGACGCAGACGTGGAAATTGTGTTCCCGGAGAACGTGGGCCAGCTTCACCATGACGGTGAAGGGAATCTTTACGTTCTCCACTTCGATGACAGACTGGATGCCCCAGGCAAGACGTTCGTTGTCAGGCATAGTGTCGTCCAGGGTAGGCTCCGCCATGACTACATCCAGAGAGAGGTAGTCATTGTCAAAGTGGATGCCGCTTTCCATAAGCTGCTGCTTGCAGTCTTCGAAAATGGCGATTTCCTTGGGGGAGGACAGGTCTGCGGTCTTCATCCGGGACTGGTAAGCGCTGGCGATATCGGGCACGAACACCACGCAGTCGGACTGGACCTTGCAGTTGCAGCTAAGCCGCCAGCCGGCTTCATATTCCTCGTCGGTGATGTGACGGCTCTTGATGGTCTCCAGCTGGCCTTCAATGAGCTTAACACGGCATTTGCCGCAGGAGCCGTTGCCGGAGCAGGGGGCATCAATGGCCACGTTGCCGCGGCGTGCCAGTTCCAGCAGGTTATCACCGGCGTTACATTCGAGAATTACAGGGGCAGCGCCCTCAATTTGGAAGGTTACTTTCATAAGGGAAGTCCTTTCGATGTAAAATACCTTCCCCCGAGGGGAAGGTGGCCCGAAGGGCCGGATGAGGAATGGCGATCCCTCAAATTCACATTTGCAGTCCGTTAAGGTGCGGATGACCTGATCGTTACGATCCGGTCTATCTCTGCGCACACATTTCCGAACTGACGCAAAACATCCAAATTGGATATTCTGAATACATATAGACCCTGCGTTTGCAGGTATATGGTTCTTTTCCGTTCATATTCCAGCATCTGTGCTTCACAATGCTGAGATCCGTCTAATTCTACCACAAGACGCGCTTTGTGACAATAAAAGTCCACAATGTAGTCACCAATCACATACTGTCTACGAAATTGCGGACTGTAATGCCTCAGGAATTTATACCAAAGTAGATTTTCTTCCTTTGTCGCATTTTTTCGGAGCTTTTGAGAAATCGGCTTTAGCTTTTTATTCTGTTCCATCTCATTTCCTCTGATTGAAATGCATACACAATCAACATATCGCCGTTCCTCATCCGCCCCAGTTTGCGCACTGGGGCACCTTCCCCCCGGGGGAAGGTATGGGAGGGAGGGTCAATGACCCTCCCCTACTTTTTCATACAGCAATCACGAACCGGGCTGACCACCCAAAGGTGTTGGTCACAGTCAGCACCAAAGGCTCGAATTGGCCGTCGGCCCTTACCGACTTACATCAGGGGTTCCAGGCCCAGGACGGGGTGGCCCTTTTCGGTCAGCCAGTTCAGCAGTTCTTCGCAGTCGGTGGTGATGGTCTCGTCGGCAACGTAGTCGATGAAGTTCTCGATGCCGTACAGCTCCTGGGCGGTCTTGTTCAGACGCTCAGCAACATCGTCCTTCAGTTCCTTGGGCATCCAGACGATACGCTCGATGCCGCCTTCGGCAGCCACGAACTTCTTGGAGGAGATGAAGTGTCGGCCATGGCCCATGTAGCCGGGAGTCTGGACACCGCCGCCGGTGCAGGAGGCCAGTTCGCCGAAGGTCATGCCGGCGGGAGTCATGCCCTTAAACTCACGGTTGACAACGATGAAGCCGTTGGACATGGGCTCGATGCCGCAGATGCATTCGAAGCAGCCGCAGGAGGTCATGGGGTCTTCCAGGATGGAGTACAGGGTCACATTGGACACAGCACCGTGGGTGGCAACAAAGATTGCTTTATTGACGGAATCGAAGCGGCCGGTACGCTCGTCGGTGCAGCCTTCCTTGAAAATGGGCTGGCAGGGACCGTTGGGATCCAGCTCGTTGGTAGCCTTGGCATCCAGCCAGGAAACGGCGCCGCACAGGCCCAGACGCTCGGGAGTGACCACGCAGCAGTGGGCGGGAGCA
>JAZSHO010000002.1:0-2046 GCA_045533345.1 Faecousia sp.
GGTGGTCATGAGCCAGTCCATGATCAGTTCACCCACACCGGACTTGACGAAGCCCTTGGCAACCGCCAACGCTGCACCCAGAGTAACTAGTGCGGACCACTGCATATTGCTCATGGCGTGCTGGCCGTCCACGCAGCCGGTGACCATCAGAACCACTGCACCGGCTACCGCAATCAAACCCAGTTCCCAGTCAAAGGGTTGGATAATGAACAGGACGATGCAGGTAAGAAATACCGTCAGGGAGATGGCCGCCTTTTTCTTGTCCAGCTCATAGTCCTCTACGCCCAGTTCAAAGGTTTCTTCCTCAAAGTCGAACCACTTAACCTGCAAATCGTACAGGAAGAACCAGTAGCACAGAGCAACCACCGTAACCATGATGGCAGCAATGGGGAGTGTACCGAAAAAGCCCATGGTCTGCGCTCCGGTTTCCTCCAGTACATTATTGGCAAGCAGGGGTGCGGTACTGCCGGCAAGAGAGCCGGTACCGCCGATAAGACCGCCCATTGCCAGCGGCAGATAGATGTGCTTGCGGCGAATATGCCCTTTGGATGATCCGCAGACCGAGGAGATCAGGGGCATATACATGGCAACCAGTGCCGCGTTTGTGGAAAACAGGGACAGAACTGCTGCGGAAACAAAGACCACGATCAGGAAAAACTTTTCGCTCCTGCCCGTGAATTTGAACAGCAGCAGACCTAGCTTTTCTGCAACACCGCTGTCAAGGAGCGACTCCACGATGATGATCATGCCCAGCACCAGCATTACATTGGTGCTGGTGAAGCAGGCAAAGGCTTCGTTGAAATCCAGTATCCCGGTAAAGATCAGGGCCAGCATACCCAGCACCGTGGTCACGGCCACGGAGTGCCGCTCTGTTATGTAGAGAATGGAAACGCAGGCAATGATGATCAAAGTAATGGTTGCATCGGACATAGGAAACCTCCTTAATTTTGATGATAGATGCGCAGAGCCGCCATTGATTTTTGTCAATGGCGGGAGAAGTGTATGGTTTCCCTATGTTCTGTTTTTGTACATTCAGGTCCCCTTGTCTACGAGATTAGCTGACGGGTTAGGGGGAGGATTCCCCTTCCTTCCGGATTCACCCCAATAATTGGTTCTCCCGCTGTCGCTTCTGCGGCACTCGACATATGCATCTTTAATTTATAGTATACGATGTTTCAATAGATTATTTGTGACCGGAATGTAAATTTCAATGTTATTCTTCTGTAGAATTGATTTGCATTATTTGCTCAATTTACGCTCAATTGGCGTTCAATGTCAAAACCACCTCTTTTTGGTACGATTTAGGGGCAGGGGGAAACTCTGGCAACGAATCTATCAAAGGAGGTCTTTTTTTATGGAAACGGAGGTGAGCGCATGATGGTGAAATTACGCAAAGACAGCCAGATCCCGGCATATATGGCATACCCCAGGTTTCTGCTGACGATGGACATAAGCGAAACAGCGAAGCTGGTATATGTGCTGCTTCTGGATCGGGCGAGGCTGTCAATGAAAAATGAAGGATGGGAGGATGAACAGGGTCATGTGTTCATCTACTACACGATTGCGGACTTGGCGAAGTCCAGCGGCAAAAGCGAAATGACTGTGAAGAATGCTCTTGCGGTACTGGAACGCCAGGGACTTATTTCCCGCAAGCGGCAAGGGGCAGGACGGCCCAGCAAAATCTATGTGCAGGTACAGACAGAAAACTGTCCCACCGGATGGACAAGTTTTAAGCCTCAGACAGACAAGAAACTGTCCACAAGTAATAAGCAGAGAAAAACAAATGAGAAACCTATCAGAAATTATGACTATGAGGAGGGAGATAGCCTATGAAACCGATCTCCACAGATTTGGAGAATATCTTTCAGCCGGTACAGCTCCGGGAGGACGAGTACCTGGATGAAGAAAGCAAGCTGATCTATTGCAGCCGGTGTCACACACCCCGGCAAAAACGGTTTGAAATGACCGGCAAGCTGTTTGAACCCCGCTGTATGTGCGCCTGCCAAACGGCGGCCTATGAACAGCGGGAGCAGGATCGAAAGCACC
>JAZSHO010000164.1:0-14192 GCA_045533345.1 Faecousia sp.
CGCACACTGGCGTGGCAATCCCCCAAACACTCCCGGAAACCATAGGGGATCGCCACACCATCCTGCGGGATGGTTCGCGATGACATGCATTTTAATTAGTGCGATAAACAATAATTTAGCTTTGCAAAAACGTTACCGGGCAGGGTTATCGGGTAACGACTACCGCCGCAGGTCGTGCGCATTGGCCGCCGGGCCGCCCCGGCAAACAATAATTTAACCTTTCCTTGGTAGACATTTCCTGGAAAACCGATATAATATAAAATAGAAAATTATGACCAAAACGGAAAAATTCCGTTGAAAGAGATTTACCGGAGGGATCCCTATGGGTAAGAGAACGAAACTGTGGCAGCGCTGGCTGAGCCTGGTGCTGGCGATCTATATGACCTTGAGCAATGTGCCGCTGGGCGCATTGGCACAGGAAACAGAGGAAAATCTGTGGGAGGGTAGAAGTGCCGTCTTTGTAGGCGACAGCATTACCGCCGGTGTAGGTACGGATAAAATCTACTACCAGTATCTGGAAGGAACCCTCGGTTTTGGCTCTGTGACTGCCATGGGCGTTGGGGGTTCCTGTATCAGCGCCGCATCGGATTACGGCCAGAACAATCAGCCTTTGATCAACCGCTACCAGAATATCCCCTCTGCCGATTTGATCATGATTTTCATGGGAACCAACGACTATGGCCATGAAACGCCCTTGGGAACCCTGGAGGATACACAGGACAGCACCTTCTACGGCGCGTTGAATACCATTGTTTCTTATTTGGTTGCCAAGCACACTTCCGGCAAGCTCGTGTTTGTGACCCCGCTGCACCGGTATGGCTTTGGAACCAGCAAGATCCTGGGAACGAAATTTACATATGACCATATCCCCAATGGTGTTGGTGCGACTTTGGGAGATTATGTGAATGCGGTGAAGACCGTCTGCGCAAAAAACGGCGTGTCCGTCGTCGACCTGTATACGGAGTGCACGTTGGACCCCACGGACGCTGCCGTCCGGGAGCAGTATATGCCCGACGGCCTGCATCCCAATGCTGCCGGTCATGAAGTGGTTGCAGGCATCCTGGAAACCCATATCCGCAGTTTCGAACCTGTGGGAAAAGAACCGGTAGAGCTGCCCGAGATGGTACAGGGTAACAAATTTGCAGCCGGCAACAACCAACCCTGTCGGGCCAGTTCTCGTGTCAATTACTATCTGAAGGCCGGAACCGTCATTACCCTCAAAGATCCCGCAGCCATGCAGTGGGCCTGCGCCAAGACTTCCGATGAGAACAGCAGCAACAACCTGGGCTATTTCCCGGAAAAGCAGTGGACGGATATCGAAACTGCTGTGGTAGCAGAAGACGGTTGGGTGGGCTTCACATTCAAATACCGGGATGAAACCCAGGCCTTTGACCTGACCAAGCCCTTGACCGACTATATCACCATTGCAGAACCTTTCTCCGGCAAAACCGTTTCTATCCTCAGCCACAGCATGTCCACCTATGCCGGGGTCTCCAACAATACTTCCTACAACTCCACCATTGGCAGCAACGATGTCTATTACACCGAGGGCCGCCATGGGGTATACCGGGAGGATACCTGGTGGCAGCAGGCCATCGATGCCCTGGGCATGGAGCTGCTGGTGAACAACTCCTGGTCCGGCTCCTGCATCTTCCAGCCCCGGAAGGGCGAAGCCTCCGTGGGTTACGGCGACCGGGCGGTGAACCTGCACAATGACCACACCGGGGAAGAGCCGGACATCATCTGGGTATACCTGGGCGGCAATGACTTTGCTTATTACCAGGATACCTTCGGAAAAGCGGCAGATGTGGACTACGCTGTCCTCATCCGGGAAAATACCGACGGCACCTTCACCTATGCCGCGCCCACCACTGCCTGCGAGGCTTATGCCATTATGCTTCACAAGGTGCACAACCGGTACCCCGACGCGGATATTTACTGCATGACCTCCACCGCCCGCCGAGACCCGGACTACACCGGCGACAGCTACCCCGATGCGGGACAGCCCACTGCCTTCATGGCAGAGCTGCACAAGGTGGCAGACAAGTACGGCTTCCCCGTAGTGGATCTGGAGACCGTGATTCCCAAGGAAGCTGCAGAATTTGACAAGTACATCGCCGACAAGCGTGCCCATTGCAATGCTCTGGGCATGGACAAGATTACCAACAAGCTGCTTACCGTCATGCTGGGCAAGGAATCGGAAATCCGCCATGTGACCTCCGGGAACGGCACCGTTGCCGAGCAGGCGGTGCTGCTGGGCGGAAGCTATGGTGCCCGGGTGACAGTCCCCGAGGGCCATACCCTGTCCGTAACCATGGACGGCGAGGACATTACGGAGGAGGCGTTCTCCAATGGCAGCATCTATATCGCCAATGTCACAGGCGATATTGCCGTTGCCCTGAAGCGGGGACCTGAATCCTTCCGCTGGGAAATGCAGAACAATGCTCTGGTCAGCACCGGCGAAACGGAAAATGCCTTGACGCTGCTTTCCGGCACCGTCACCGATGGCGTGCTGGAGGACGCAAGATTCTCTTTGACCACCCCGGTGGAGCTGTATCACGACCGGCCCTGGGTGGTGGAATGGAAATACACGGAAGACTGGCGGGGCGTGGTGCTTTCGTCGGAGCCTGCGAAGCTGGCTCCCGGCAGATGCTATCTCACCCGAACCAAGGGCGGCCAGCTGTGCTTCGGCAGCTGGGACGGCACCCAGTATCACAATTACGGCGTGGACCTGTCTGCTTTGGATGCGGGGACCCACACCTACCGTCTGGAAAACCGCATCGCCGATGACGGCAGCAATATGGTTTATTTATATCTGGACGGAGCCGAAATTGGCCCCATGAACCATTACTTTATCGGCAGCAAGGACCAAAATTCCACCGATGACTGGCTCAGCGGCAAGGATTTTGTGCTGCCCTACATCGGCTCGGACAGCACCCTCCTCGATAACTGCGCCTTCCAATTCCTTGCTGTCTGGGAGGACGGCCACAGCCATGACTATAAGGAAGTTGTTACCGCCCCCACCTGTACGGAAGCGGGTTATGTTACCAATGTCTGCACCGTCTGCGGAGATTCTCAGCCCACAACCCAGACCACCGATATTACGGACCGGTTCCAATGGAAGGAAGGCTATGTGATTTCTGCCACCGGCGGTGGAATGTCTGCGGACAAAAACTGGGTAGCCAGCGATTATGTGGACATCTCTGCCTTCGAAACCATCGAAATCGTCACCGGCGACACCGTCAATGCCAATACCACTCTGGGTATTGCGTTCTACAATGCCAACAAACAATATATCAGCGGCGTTGTGCATACGGACAAAACCGGTACGGAGTACGGCATCCTGGTGCATAATCTGACCGTTCCGGAAAATGCGGTGTATCTGCGAAGCACCTGGTATTCCGTCAATCACGGATCCTATGCCGGTGCTACCTTGCATACCTTCTATTGTAAAGGAAGCGGCTCCGGCATTCCTCCCCTGGGTCACAGCTATGCTTTGACCGACAGCACCGTCCCCACCTGCACCTCCCAGGGTGCCGAAGTGTACACCTGCACCGCTTGCGGCGACAGCTACACGGAAACCCTCAAGCGGCTGGAACACAGCTATGATAACGGTGTGTGCACCGTTTGCAGTACCAGTATTTTGGGCGGCGACTGGCTGGCACCCAACTTCGCCCAGGGCGATTACACCATGGTGGTGGTCCCCGATACCCAGATCCTGGTGCAGTATTGGCCGGAGATTTACCAGAACCAGATGCAGTGGATCGCCGACAACAAGCAGACACTGAACATCCAGGCGGTTCTGCACATGGGAGACATGGTCAATAACAACAACGATACCGAATGGACCCTCTGTGAAGCCGGTACGGACAAGCTGGAAGCCGCCGGGATCCCCTGGATGCCCATGCGGGGCAACCATGACGATTCCGCCTGGTTCAATAAGTATTACGATTACGCCACCTACGGTACGAACAAGAGCTGGTTCGGCGGCTCCTACCATGCCGACAAGCTGGACCATACCTACTGGTTCGTCACCGTGGGCCAGAAGGAATATCTGATCTTGTCCCTGGGCTGGGCGCCCAGTTGGGAGGTTCTGGACTGGGCCAAGGCCGTTGTGGACGACCACAGCGACAAGAGCGTGATCCTGGTGGACCACGCCTACATGAACAGCGACGGCACCCTCCTCAGCCAGGGAGATGCCCATTGCGTGTCTTCCTACCATGCAGGCTATCCCAACGGCGACGATGTGTGGAATGCCTTCAAGGATTACGGCAATGTGGTGCTGGCCATGGGCGGCCATATCCACAGTGCGGATGTGGTTACCTATGTGGACAAGAATGGCGCGGGCCGGGATGTGACATCGCTACTCTTTGACCGCCAGAATGACGATATTTCCAACCGCTATGCCATGGTGGCCTTGCTGACTTTCCACGAGGACAGCGAAACCGTGGACATCAACTGGTATTCCACCCGTTATGATGCCCTGTACCGGCAGAAGAATCAGTTCTCCATCGAAGTGCCGGATGTATGCAGGCACAGTTACCTTTCCGAGACTGTGGAAGCCACCTGTACGGAAAGCGGCGGCACCAGATATACCTGCGACCTCTGCGGTCACGTGTATTGGGGAAATCAAATTGCGGCCCTGGGCCACAGCTTTAAAAACAACCGCTGTGCCAACTGCGGCCTCCTCCGCATCGACATGACGGGTCAGTTCACGGACTGGACCGAGGGCGGCCCGGTGTTGTACCGAAACGGCTATGGCTACGGAGAAGAGGGCTACCCCGACGGGGCGAATCCGAATCTGAAATACAGCGACTATATTTCCGTAGAGGGTATGGACACCCTGGAACTGACGATCTGTGCCAGAAAGGGAAATACCCCCACCGGCGGCTATGCCTTCTATACGGACAAGGGTGTGGAATACTTCATCTCCGAGGGTGCCTCTTCCCGCAACGGCAACGGTGCCGCCGCCGAGGGTACCGTGGTCCATACCATCGAAATCCCCGAGGATGCCAAGTACATCCGGGTCAGCTATTGGGTGGAAAGCACTGACTATTATGCCGCCGTGCCCTTCAGCTGTGTGGGATACAAAATGTCTTGCAGCCACAGCTACGAAAACGGCAGCTGCCTTGGCTGCGGAGAAAAGGCTCCCTGGGCAGCCGTATCCTCTGTTGACTTATTTGTCTTTGCCGGACAAAGCAATATGATGGGTGCTGCAGTATTGGAGCCGGAAGTGGACACATTTACGGACAACGCCTGGGAATACAAGTATATGCCAAAGCTAAGGGGACAGGAAACAGGCTCCTTTGTGCCGGCGCAGAATTCTGCGGGAGAATGGCATTATCAAGACCTGGATGCTGCCTACGGAGAACACTGGAACGATCTGACGTATCAATCTACGTTAAGCAATTACAGTGCAAATACATATTTTTGCCCTGCTATGAGCAATGGAACCAAAGGATTCTCGGCCCAGAGCGAAGCCGATATGTATCCTTCGGCATCTCTTCCTCCCTACTTTGCTGCGGAGTATGCAAGCTACGGTCATTCCAGTATCTATGCACACATGGCAAAAGGCGCTGTAAAGATCACGCATTATTTTACAGAAGAGATGATAAATGCGTACAATACGCTGATTTCTGCATACAACGCAGAAAACGGCACATCGTATGCAAGCCTTTCCTCTGCCAATCTGTCGGGAGCAGGCGATGCGTTTGATGCCAAGTATACCGCTATGGTTGAGGACTATGTGACCGCCACTTCCGATGGAAGCATTACCAACAAGTGTTTTGTATGGCTGCAGGGAGAGAGCGAGGGCGGCTCCAGCATTGAGTATAAACTGAAGATGCAGGTTCTTTGGGAGCACTTGCAGGAACTTGGCTTTACGTATTTCTTTGTGCTGAGAGTAGGCTTCTGGGGAAGTACAGGTGTTCGCAATGTAATCAAAGCACAGGAAGAATTCTGTGCCGAAAATGAAAACTGCTACATTGTCACCCGTGCGCCCAGTCTGATCCCGCATCCTGATGCAACAACGGATAATTGGTGGATCAGCGAACCCTCTGGGGAATATGCGGATTGCCGGGACAGCTATGTAGTGGAAGGCTCGGGCAATCACCATTTCAACGAAAAAGCAATGGAGCTGTTCGCGGAACGGTCCGCAGAAAACATTCACCGCATTTTGTACCAAGGACTGGAACCGATCCTGGAAGAAGAAAACATTCAAGGAATGACTACCGAGGATGACGGCGACCAACCTGAGGAGGATGGTACTCCGTACACCTCTTATATCGGCACGCAGGCTTTCTGTAATCAAATCACGGTGTCCAAACCGCAGGGAGAATGGGTGCAAAGCAGTTCGGCCTCTGCCCGTTCCACCGACTTGATTCCTGTGAAATCCACAGACAGTGTGTGGCTCCAGTATGTGTTTATTAAAAGCGAGGCCCATGCTGTGGGCGGCTTCTATGATGCCGATGGCAATCTGGTTGCACCGCTGTACTATCAGCAGTTCGGCTTCTCCCTTGACGGAAATACGGGAGGTGTCACCGCGTTCCGCACGCCTGAGTCAACCAATCGCATATCCATCGCAGAAGTAGAAGCGGCAACCGGTAAAAAGATTGCCTTCGTCCGCTTTACGGCATGGCAGGCGTCGGAAGGCGGTCACGCCAATTCGGAAGCAAGAATTTACCACGGTGCAGAAAGCAAAAATCTGGAAGGCAAAGTCATCTCCATCCTCTCCGCCAGCACCTCCACTTTTGCCGGATGGATCCCCGAGGCGGACGGCTTCAATCTGGCCCACCGGGCCCGGTATCCCCAGGACAACCTGTTCACGGAAGTGGAGCATACCTGGTGGCATCAGCTGATCACGCAGCTGGATGCCAAGCTGGGCATCAACGACAGCTGGGCCGGTTCCCAGGTGCTGAACACCCAGGATACCAATTCCGGCGACCTGGGGCCCGATGCCGCTATGGCATCCCTGACCAGAATCCAGAACCTGGGTGCCAACGGCACGCCCGATATCATCCTGTTCTTCGGCGCGGGCAACGATATGGGCCGGAGCGTTCCTCTGGGCAGCTTTGACCCCGCCACAGCCCCCACAGAAGCAGACTTGACGGCCTACAAGTGGGACAATCTGGCCGAAGCCTATACCGCGGCCATCCTGCGGTTGAAGCACTTCTACCCCGATGCCCGGATCGTGGTCATGACCACCTACGCCATGCCCAGCTATGTCACGGAGGCAAAGCTGGACAAGTACGGCCCGGTGATCCAGGCTATCTGCGACCATTACGGCATTGAGCGGGTGTCCCTCCGGGATTGCGGCATCACCTTTGACATGCTCCCGGATAACATCCATCCCAATGCCGAGGGTATGGACCACATCACCCAGGCGGTGCTGGATTACCTGCTGGAGCAGGACCCCATGGAACCCGGTGAGAACGTGGTTTATTCTGTCAAGCATGAGCTGACCAATGCCCAGGCAAGCAGGCACTATTACAAGGGCGTTTCCGCAGGAAGACCCTTTGAGGAGACCCTGTCCGGGGAGGATCTGACCGTTACCGTCACCATGGGCGGCGTGGATATTACGGACGCTGTCTATGCCGACGGCAAGCTGCGAATCGAAAATGTCACAGGCGATATCGTCATCACTGCCAAGGGTGCTTTCAATGCTGACGGTCACCTGCAGCAGCTGCCCGAGAATGTCTGTTGCGGCACCAACCTGTGGACGGCTCTGGAACCGGAGAATATCTATTACACCGTGGATGGCTGGGGCAATACCACTGCCGGAACCACCTGGTCCATCACCTTCCCTGTGAAGGAGGGAGACCGTATCTGGGGCACCTCCCTGGGTGCCTATCCCGAAAACGGCAGCAGTGCCAACGGTGTTCGGGTCACCTGGTTCGACGAAAACGGTGTGCTGGCAACCCTGGACCGGAACACGGTTTATAAGGAATTTGCTGCCAATGGCTATATCACCGCTCCGGAGGGTGCCGTGGCGCTGAATGTACCCATGACGGGCAACCAGGACCACTATGCAGTTTACCTCCTCAGCGCGGAGCATGCTTACGAATCTGTAGTCACCAAGCCTACCTGCACGGAAAGCGGTTATACCACCCACACCTGCACCATCTGCGGCGACAGCTACGTGGATGGCGAAACGGAGGAAACAGGTCACAGCTATGAATATGCGGTTACCCGGGAGCCTTCTGCCCATGAAGAAGGTGTTCTGACGGGTACCTGCGAGGCTTGCGGCGGGGAGACCACCGTGGTGCTGCCGAAGCTGGACGACGTGGCCTACGATTACGCGGTGACCAAGGAGCCTACCCGTACGGAAACCGGTACGGCCATCTATACCTGGAAGAATACGGACTACGGCACCATCACGATTACGGTGGAGCTGGAGAGGCTGGACATCCTCCTGGGCGACGTGGACGGCAACGGAACGGTCAACACCCGTGACCGGATCATCCTTACCCGCTACCTTGCCAACTGGGAAGGCTATGACGAAGAGGATGTGGACCTGCTGGCAGCCGATGTGAACCAGGACGGCATCGTGAATACCAAGGACAGAATCATTCTAACCCGCCACCTTGCCAACTGGATCGGCTACGAAGAACTTCCTTACAAAAAGTAAAACCCAAGAAAAATCCCGGAGTCAGCAATGACTCCGGGATTTTTGCAGTGCGGGGAAGGCCCCGCGGCCAGTTCGGGTCTTCGGCTGGTCTGTAGACCAAGGCCATTGGGTGGGTAGCCCGATTCGTTCCTGTGAAGATTAATTGCGGTTTAGCGGGGAAGGCCCCGCGGCCAGTTCGGGTCTTCGGTTGGTCTGTAGACCAAGGCCATTGGGTGGGCAGCCCGATTCGTTCCTGTGAAGATTAATTGCGGTTTAGCGGGGAAGGCCCCGCGGGCGTCGGCTCGCCGCCTGCAAAAATTAAAAAAAGCTTAATAGGCGTTATGTTGATTTTCTGCATAGAACACGCTATGATGGTATCAAAGAAAAACTGCAACTTTCCCATATGGAGGTAGGAATCATGAGAGGAAAAAAGACCGTATCTTTTCTGCTGGCAGCGTTGATGCTGCTTCTGCTGACTGCCTGCGGCGCCAAGGAGGGCGCAGTGTATGTCCAGTCTGTGGCAGACCTTTCTGCCCTGGGCGGCATTGCCCCCGGTGACCGGTTCGCAGGCCTTGTGGTTTCGGAAAATGTGGCCGAAATCAACAAGGACAGCGATAAGTCTGTGGCCGAACTGCTGGTTCGGGAAGGCGACGATGTGACCGAGGGCCAGGAGCTATTCTCCTATGACACCGAGGAACTGCAGCTGACCCTGGACAAGCAGCGTCTGGAACTGGAGCAGCTGAATGCCACCATTGAAAATTATAAGGACCAGATTGCTGACCTGGAGCGGGACAGCCTCTATGTGGGCGCAGGAGACAAACTGCAGTATACCGTGCAGATCCAGTCCCTGCAGGTGGACTTAAAGGAAGCAGAACTGAATCTGAAGGCCAAGGAAACGGAAGTGGCCAAGTCCGAGAACATTCTGGAAAATGCCACGGTGGTATCTCCTGTTACGGGCCGGGTCCAGTCCATCAGCGAAAACGGCATGGACAACTATGGCAATTCGCTGCCTTACATCACCATCCAGCAGGCCGGTTCCTACCGGGTCAAGGGTATCCTGGGGGAACTGCAGCGGGGCGGCATCATGGAGGGCAGCCGCATCACCATTCTGTCCCGCACCGATGCATCTGTCACCTGGAGCGGTACCGTATCCCTGGTGGACTATGAAAATCCTGTCCAGGGTAATAACAATGACTACTATTACATGGGCAATACGGACGAAATGACCATGTCCAGCAAGTACCCCTTCTATGTGGAGCTGGACAGCACCGAGGGCCTGGTTCTGGGCCAGCACGTGTATCTGCAGCTGGAAGTGGAAGAGGGAGAACCTGCAGGTCCTGCCATCAGCAGTGCCTTTATCTGCTACGAGGAAGACGGCTCCACTTACGTCTGGGCCGAGAACCGGGGCAAGCTGGAAAAGCGCACCGTGACCTTGGGCGAATACAATATGATGAACGATACCATGGAGATTCTGGAGGGCTTGACGGAAAGCGACTATATCGCCTTCCCGGATCCCGAGCTTTGCGTTGCAGGCGCTCCCACCACCCATGAACTGGTGGAGGAAGCGGCTGCGGAAGGCGAGGTGGGGTAAGTGACCATTCTGAAACTTACCGACATCTGCAAGGACTATCAGCAGGGTAAGGAACCGGTGCGGGTTCTGAAGAATATCAATCTGACGGTGGAAAAGGGCGAGTACCTGGCCATCATGGGTCCCTCCGGCTCCGGTAAGACTACGCTGATGAACCTGATCGGATGTCTGGACGTGCCTACCTCCGGCAGCTATGAGCTGGACGGCCGGGATTTGAAGGACTTGACCGATGATGAAATGGCGGATATCCGCAACAAGCACATCGGCTTCGTGTTTCAGCACTTCCACTTGATGCCCAAAATGGACGCGGTGGAAAATGTGGCGCTGCCCCTGCTGTACGCCGGCGTACCCCTGAAGGAGCGCCGGGAGCGGGCCGAGGAGGCCTTGAAGGCCGTGGGCCTGGAGGAGCGGATGCATTTTCTGCCCAACCAGCTGTCCGGCGGTCAGTGCCAGCGTGTGGCAATCGCCCGGGCCATGGTGGGAAAGCCGGATATTCTGCTGGCGGACGAGCCCACCGGTGCATTGGACACCAAGTCCGGCACCCAGATCATGGAGATTTTCCGGCAGCTGAGCAATGAGGGCATGACCATTCTCATGATCACCCACGAGCCCAGCATCGCTGCCTGCGCTGATAAGACCTACCACATTCTGGACGGCGAGCTGCGCACGGGAGAGGAGGATGACCATGAAAGCTAAGAAAAGTAAAAAATTTTGGATCATCCTCATCATTATCGCAGTACTGATCGCAGCGGGCTGCGGGGTCTGGTATTACCTGGGCCACAACAGCAGCGAGCCGGTGTATGTGTATCCCTTTGAATACCTGGGCATGACCGAATACTGGGGCGACTCCCAGGAAAGCTACGGCCCTGTGTCCACGGACAAGATCCAGACCATTTTCCTTTCCGACACCCAGACTGTTACCGAAGTTCTGGTCCAGGTGGGTGACAAGGTGGAAAAGGGCGACGTGCTGATGACCTTTGATACTACCTTGAGCGACCTGGCCCTGGAGCGGAAGCGGCTGGACGTGGAAAAGCTGAAGCTGCAGCTGCAGGATGCCCAGAAGGAGCTGTGGGAGATCAATTGCATGAAACCCATGGTCATCCCCACCTATGACGAGGAACCGGAGGAGGACGAAAACCTGGGCACCGCCCTGGGTTCTGCCTACCGAATCTCCGAGCAGAAAGACTATGACGGCAGCACCAAGGAAAAGGCTTTGGTCGTCTGGCTCAGCAGCGACGCTTCCATCGACGATGCGCTGCTGGAAGCTGTCCGTGTCAGAGCGGAGGAATTCCAGAATTACAACGCCGAACACAAACCTCCTGAAGTGGAGGAAGAACCTTCCGAAGAAGCGGCACCTGCTGCGGAAATGGAAGATACTCCCGAAGAAGAGGAAGAGAATTCCGGTGAAGTGGAGGATGTGCCCTACGAGCCTTTCCCGGTGAACGGCTACTATGTGGTCATCAAGGTCACCGAGGGCAACATGTCCCTGGGAGGCCGGGTTGTCTGGCAGGGAATGAAGGTCAAAGGCTCCGGCAGCAGCTTCTCCTTCCAACTCCACAGTCCGGTGATTTCTGACTACACCGTCACCGAGGAGGGTGGCGACAGCAGCGTGCCGGAGATCGACTTTGGCAGCGGCTTCACCGCCGCCCAGATCGCCCAGATGCGCTCCGAGCAGGAGAAGAAGATCAAGGATCTGGAATTCCAGATCAAGATGGCAGAGGCGGACTACAAAATCGCCCAGACCGAAGCCAGCGACGGTAAGGTCTATGCCACCATCGATGGCGAAGTGGTTTCCCTGCTGACGGAGGAAGAGGCAAAAATGCAGATGCAGCCCTTCATGAAGGTTTCCGGTGGCGGCGGCTTCTATGTGGAAGGCTTCGTCAGCGAACTGGAAAAGGACAATTTGCAATTGGGCCAGGAGGTCACCGTCAACGACTGGAATACGGGTATGACCCACGTGGGTACCATCGAATCCATCGGCGATTTTCCCACCCCTGAGGGCTATTGGAACGGCATGGGCAACCCTGTTGCCTCCTTCTTCCCCTTCCGGGTGTTCATTGACGGCAGTGCTGACCTGCAGCAGGGCCGGTATGTCAGTGTGATGTATTCCACTGCCACGGCGGAAAACGGCATTTACCTGCAGAATCCCTTCCTGCGTACGGAAAACGGCAAGAGCTACGTGTATGTGCTGGGTGAGGGCGGCAAGCTGGAGAAGCGGTTCGTTACCACCGGCAAGGCCCTGTGGGGCAGCTACACGGAGATCCTCAGCGGACTGACCGCCGAGGACCTGATCGCCTTCCCCTATGGCAAGAACGTGAAAGACGGCGTTCCTGCAGTCGAGGGCGATATGAGCAATCTTTATGGGTAAGGAGGCAAGGCTATGATTGAAAATATCCGACTTGCCTTCCAGGGCATCTGGAGCCACAAGCTCCGCTCCGTGCTGACCATGCTGGGTATCATCATCGGCATTGCGGCCATTATTACCATTGTATCCACCATCAAGGGTACCAACGAGCAGATCAAAAAGAACCTCATCGGCGCCGGCAACAATGTGGTTACCGTCCAGCTGAACCGGGACGGGTATTCCTACGATATGAGCTGGGAGGGGATTCCCTCCGGGGTCCGGGTCATTACGCCCGAGACCCGAAAGGAGCTGGAAGCCATCAACGGCGTGGAAAAGGCATCCCTGTATAACTACCGGAACTACGCCAATATGGTGTTCTACCTGAACACCCAGTACGAAGGCCAGCTGTTTGGCATCGATGAAAACTATTTGAGCGTTTACGGTTACCAGGTGAAATCCGGACGGGGCTTTACCGAGAAGGATTATCAAGATTTCCGCAAGGTGGCGCTGGTGGATACCACCACCGTGACCACCCTCTTCGGCGGCGAGAATCCTGTGGGCAAATCCGTCGAGATCCAGGAGGATGTGTTCACGGTGGTTGGCGTGGTGACCCTAAGTGAGGACTTTACCCCCACCATCAATTCCCTGAACGACTACTACATGTATGCCAATACCTCCGCCGGTGCCATTTATCTGCCCTCGGCGGTGTGGCCCACGGCTTACCAGTTCGATGAGCCCCAGAATGTGGCCATCAAGGTGGCAAATACCGACGTGATGACCACCGCCGGTAAGGCCGCCGCAGACCTGCTGACGGAAAAGCAGATCGTGGATCCGGACAACAGCGACTTTGACTACCGGAGCCAGGATATGCTGGAGCAGGCCCAGCAGCTGCAGAGCATGTCGGAATCCACCAACACCCAGTTGATTTGGATCGCGGGCATTTCCCTGCTGGTTGGCGGTATCGGTGTTATGAACATCATGCTGGTGTCCGTTACGGAGCGTACCCAGGAGATCGGTTTAAAAAAGGCCATCGGTGCGAAAAAGAAGCGCATCCTGCTGCAGTTTTTGACGGAGGCGGCGGTGCTGACCAGTCTGGGCGGTATCGTGGGCGTTATCAGCGGCATCGGTTTGGCCCAGCTGATCTCGGCCATGATGGATATCCCGGTGGCCATCGATGTGACGGCTATTGTGATCTCCGTAGTGTTCTCTACCTTGATCGGCGTGATTTTCGGATTACTTCCTGCCACCCAGGCGGCCAATCTGAACCCCATCGAAGCCCTGCGCAGAAATTAAAGACAAAAAGGAACCTCCTGCGGGAGGTTCCTTTTGTCGGTCGGCGAGTCGCCGCGGACAATTCGTCACGAACGCAGGTGCTGGACGAACGCATCCTGATTGCGCTCGACCGCTGCTACTTCGGTAAATTGTAGTTTAGCGGGGAAGGCCCCGCGGCCAATTCGTTACGGACCCAGGCAGGAAACCAACGCATCCTGAATTCGCTCGATCGTTAGTGTGACAAATTGTAGTTTATATGAGTAGTAAAAAAGAAGTATGTCATTGCGATAAGTAGCGCACACTGGCGTGGCAATCCCCCAAACACTCCCGGAAACCATAGGGGATCGCCACACCATCCTGCGGGATGGTTCGCGATGACATGC
>JAZSHO010000062.1:0-4297 GCA_045533345.1 Faecousia sp.
GCTTACAAGAGCCACATCCTGACCAAGAAGACCACCAAGCGTACCCGCCATCTGCGCGCTACCGCTTACGCTGACCAGACCAACGTCAGCGCCATCAAGGAAATGATTCCTTACAAGTAAGAGCAGAAGGAGGATACTGAAAAATGGCAAGAGTTAAAGGCGCAATGATGACGCGCAAGAGAAGAAATGCAACCCTGAAGCTGGCCAAGGGCTACTGGGGTTCCAAGTCCAAGCACTTCAAGATGGCCAAGCAGCAGGTCATGAAGTCCGGTAACTACGCTTTCGCAGGCCGTAAGCTGAAGAAGCGTGACTTCCGCCGCCTGTGGATCACCCGTATCAGCGCTGCTGTCGCTCCCTACGGTCTGAACTACTCCAAGTTCATGAACGGCATCAAGAAGGCTGGCATCGAGCTGAACCGCAAGAGCCTGTCCGAGATGGCTATCAACGACACCGCTGCTTTCGCTGCTGTTGTCGAGAAGGCTAAGGCTGCTCTGTAAGAAGCAAAAGTAAGACCCTGTTGAGAAATCAACAGGGTCTTTTTTGTAAGAAGTGATGGGCAGATAAATTGTAGTTTAGCGCACGAAATAAAACGCATGTCATCGCGAACCAGCTCGCAAGCTGGTGTGGCGATCCCCTATGGTTTGCTGGAATCTCCGGGGGATTGCCACGCCAGTGTGCGCACTGGCTCGCAATGACATACTTCTTTCTTACACCACTAAACAATAATTTACCGGAGGTGAACATATGGAGCTCAAGTGCATTGCCCGGCGGGAGGGGAAGCTGTCCTCCTTTTTGCTGGGGGAACTGAAGATGTCCTACGGACTGATGAACAAGCTGAAATGGGGCGACGGTATCCGGGTCAACGGCTGCCCCCAGCGGACCAATTTTCCCGTAAAGCCCGGGGATGTGATCACCGTTCGGCTGGAGGAGGAAACTCCGGAATACCCGGCGGAGGACGGGGCTCTGGACGTGATTTATGAAGATGACCACCTTCTGGTGGTGGACAAGCCCGCCGGGATGCTGATTCACCCCTCCCGGTCGAAAAATGACGGGACTCTGGCCAATTTCGTGGCCGGGTACTATCAGAGAACCGGGCAAAAGTGCGCCTTTCATCCCATGACCCGGCTGGACCGGGACACCTTCGGCATCGTTCTGCTGGCGAAAAATGCCCATGTCCACAGCCTGCTGCAAAGCGGCGATGTGAAAAAGACCTACCATGCCCTTACTTTCGGTGGCCCGGAGGGGGAGGCGGGGACCATCGATGCCCCCATCGCCCGGCGGGAACCGCCCAGTCTGCTGCGCTACGTTTCCCGGTCGGGGAAACCCTGTCTGACAGCATACCGTGTGCTGGAACGGCGGGCGGAGTATGCCAAGCTGGCTCTGGAACCCATCACAGGCCGGACCCACCAGCTGCGGGTCCATTGCGCACACGGGGGCTTTCCTATCCTGGGTGACCCCCAGTACGGCAGTGAGAAATCCCAGGCTTTTTCCGCATCTCTGGGACTGAGCCACCAGATGCTCTGCGCCAAATCGCTGACGTTCACGCACCCCATGACCGGGGAAAAGCTGCATTTGGAATCCCACATGGATGCGGAATTGGAGAGGTAAATTCTAGTTTGCCGGGCGGCCGGTGGCCAATGCGGCACGAACGCAATACGTTCTCCAACGCATCCTGATTGCGCTCGACCGATGGTGCGCAGATAAATTGTAGTTTAGCGGTACAATGTTAAATTAAGAATGTCATCGCGAGGCCCTTTCGGGCCGTGGCGATCTCCCGGTAAAACCTTTGTAATGCTATGCAGAAGATTAGATTGTACCAGGAGATTGCCACGTCGGAGCTTCGCCCCTCCTCGCAATGACACCTCTTTCTTGCTGCTGTAAATTATAATTTATATCCGCATACTGGACAACAGACCCAAAACCCGATATAATAGACGGGTATTTGCAATAGAAAAACGAATGGAGGCTCCTTTATGAAGCTGAACACCAAGCGCACGGTCCTGGTTGGCTTTGCGTTCCTGTCCATCTGCGCATTCTGGCAGATGTACGACAACCTCGTTCCCAAGATTCTGACCGAAACTTTCGGCATCGGCGAAAGCATCTCCGGTGTCATCATGGCATCCGACAATGTGCTGGCACTGTTCCTGCTGCCCCTCTTCGGTGGCTTGTCCGATAAGTGCAATTCCAAGTTGGGCCGCCGCCGTCCTTATATCCTGTGGGGCACTCTGGCTGCCGTGGTGCTGATGATGGCGCTGCCCATCCTCACCGACAGCTTCCATGCCGCTCCCGCAACCTGGAAGGTGATCTGCTTCATCATTGGCCTGGGCCTGCTGCTCATTGCCATGGGTACTTACCGCAGCCCCGCTGTGGCACTGATGCCCGATGTGACCCCCAAGCCTCTGCGCTCCAAGGCCAATGCCATCATCAATCTGATGGGCGCCATCGGCGGCATTCTGTATCTGATCATCACCACTTTCCTGTACAAGACCTCCGGGGATGTGTACGTTTCCTACCTGCCCCTGTTTGCCATCGTGGGCGGCATCATGCTTCTGGCTCTGGCCATTGTCATGTTCTTTGTCAATGAGCCCAAGCTGGTGGCGGAGCAGAAAAAGTACGAGGATGCCCACCCCGAGGACAATCTGACGGAAGTTACCGAGTCCGGCGAGGCTCTGCCTGCCGACGTAAAGAAGAGCCTGTCCTTCCTGTTGGCATCCATCGCCCTGTGGTTCATCGGCTACAACGGCGTTACCACCTGGTTCTCTGTCTATGCCTCCAATATGTGGGGTATGAGCCTGGGCCAGGCCAACACTTGTCTGACCATCGCCACCGCCGGTGCCATCGTCAGCTACATCCCCGTGGGCAATGTGGCAAGTAAGATCGGCCGCCGGAAGACTATCCGTTTCGGCACGCTGCTGCTCAGTGGCAGCTTCGCCGTTGCCTTCGCCTACACCATGCTGGTGGGTACTTTCAGCCCCGTGCTGTATGCCCTGTTCATCCTGGTGGGCCTGGCCTGGGCATCCATCAATGTCAATTCCCTTCCCATGGTTGTGGAAATGTGCAAGGGCAGCGAGGTGGGCAAGTTCACCGGCCTTTACTATACCTTCTCCATGACTGCCCAGATCATGACCCCCATCGTGGCTGGCTGGCTGCTGGAAAACATCAACTACAAGACCCTGTTCCCCTATGCGGCCATTTTTGTGTTCGCATCCTTCATCACCATGGGCTTTGTACGCCACGGTGACAACAAGGTGGAAGCAAAGAAGGGCCTGGAAGCCTTTGATATTGACGATTGAGTAGGAAACCATGATTGAAATTCTGATTATTCTTGTTTTGCTGTATATTCTGGCCAATCGGTGCCGCAGCAACCATCCGGGGATGAAATCCCTCCAGGGCTGGAGCTATGCCCACCGGGGTCTTCACGGACCGGGCCGTCCCGAAAATTCTCTGGCTGCCTTCCGGGCCGCCCGGGACGCAGGCTATGGCATCGAATTCGACCTGCACCTGCTGAAGGATGGCAACCTGGCGGTGATGCACGATTCCCTACTGAAGCGCACCACAGGTGCTGAGGGCCGGATCGAGGATCTGACCACCGAGGAACTGAAAAACTATCACCTGGAGGGTACCGAGGAAACCATCCCCACCTTCCGGGAACTGCTGGACCTGTACGCCGGAAAGGCACCGTTGATCGTGGAACTGAAGCCCGTGGATGGCAACCACGCAGAATTGTGCCAGGCTGCCTGCGACATGCTGGACTATTATGAGGGTATTTTCTGCATGGAATCCTTCGACCCCCGGTGCATCAAGTGGCTGAAAAAGAACCGCCCGGACATCATCCGGGGTCAGCTGGCGGAGAATTTCATGAAGACCGCTCCCCACATGCCCTGGTATCTGCGGCTGGCGCTGACCCATCAGCTGATGAATTTCGGCGGCGTGCCGGATTTCGTGGCCTACAAGTATGCGGACCGGAAGGGTATCAGCCCCTGGCTCTGCCGCAATCTTTGGAAAGCCCAGGGTGTCAGCTGGACGCTGAAGACCAAGGAAGAATACGATACTGCTGTGCAGGAAGGCTGGCTGCCCATTTTCGAGGGCTTTGAGCCGTAATATGGATAGAACCCGCCCGGAGCAATCCGGGCGGGTTTCACATTGTGGAGATGGTAAGATAAATTGTAGTTTGCCGGGATGGCCCGGCAGCCAATTCGTTACGAACCCAGGCAGGAAACCAACGCATCCTGATTGCGCTCGACCGATGGTGCGCAGATAAATTGTAGTTTGCCGGGATGGCCCGGCGGCCAATTCG
>JAZSHO010000046.1:0-3431 GCA_045533345.1 Faecousia sp.
CTCAATACGAGCGAGTTGACGGCCACAGCGTTCTTGGGCATGGTGCCATTCTCAATGCGGCCCTCGCAGATGTAGTCCAGCAGCAGGACGCCCACTTCGTTGCCGGAGACCAGCTCGTAGGAGCCGTCGGGACACTTCATAGCGAGACCAAAGCGGTCTGCTTCGGGGTCGGTGGCCAGCATCAGATCAGCGCCGGTCTCGGTAGCCAGCTTCAGGCCCAGCTCCAGAGCCTGGAAGATTTCGGGGTTGGGGTAGGGGCAGGTGGGGAAGTTGCCGTCGGGATACTTCTGCTCGGGAACGATGGTGATATCGTCGATGCCGATGTCAGCCAGGATTCGGGTAACGGGAACCAGACCGGAGCCGTTCAGGGGAGAGTAGACCAGCTTCAGGCCGGCAGTCTTGCACAGACCGGGACGAACCTGGCAAGCCTTAATGGCATCGTACAGGCCTTCCTTGCAGTCATCGCCAACATACTCGATCAGACCCTGAGCCATGCCTTCCTCGAAGGAGATCAGCTTGGCACCGGTCAGAATGTCGGTGTTCTGGATCTCAGCATAGACAACAGCAGCGGCATCGTCAGTCATCTGGCAGCCGTCGGGGCCGTAGGCCTTGTAGCCGTTGTACTTGGCGGGGTTATGGGAAGCGGTGATCATAACGCCTGCGTTGGCGCCGTAGTAACGGGTAGCGAAGGACAGAGCGGGAACAGGCATCAGTGCGTCGTAAATGCGGACCTTGATGCCGTTGGCAGCCAGAACCCGAGCGGTTTCCTTAGCGAAAACGTCGGAGTTGATACGGCTGTCGTAGGAAACAGCAACCAGCTGGTTGCCGCCCTGGGTCTTGACCCAGTTTGCCAGACCCTGAGTAGCCTGACGGACGACGTAGATGTTCATCCGGTTGGAGCCGGCACCCAGAATGCCGCGCAGACCGGCGGTGCCGAACTTAAGAGCGACAGCGAAGCGCTCCTTGATCTCATTATCCTGACCTTCAATCTGCTTCAGCTCTTCAGTCAGAGCGGGATCTTCCAGAGAGGCTTCCAGCCAACGCTTGTAATCATCCATGTACATAGGAAATCACCTTATCTTTCATAAAATTTGCGTTTTTACGCAATTCAACCAAATATAATATAAACGATTGCACATCAATTGTCAATGTTGTACTTAAGTTAGAGAGATAAATTGTAGTTTGGCGGGCAAGGGCCCGCGGCCAATTCGCATGACCTGCGGCGGTGATCGTAATCCGTCCGCTCGGCCCGGTAACGTTATTGCTGAGATAAATTGTAGTTTATATGAGTAGTAAATAAAGAAGTATGTCATTGCGATAAGTAGCGCACACTGGCGTGGCAATCCCCCAAACACTCCCGGAAACCATAGGGGATCGCCACACCATCCTGCGGGATGGTTCGCGATGACATGCATTTTAATTAGTGCGTATAAACAATAATTTAGCTTTGCAAAAACGTTACCGGGCGGAGTGAACGGGTGACAGTTACCGCGGCAGTTGGTGCGAATTGGCGGCGGGCCCTGGCCCGCTAAACAATAATTTAGCTTTGCAAAAACGTTACCGGGCAGGGTTATCGGGTAACGAATACCACCGCATTACGTGCGCATTGGCCGTGGGGCCATCCCCACAAACAATAATTTGTATCCCATGGTATCATCTTTTTCCCTTTCGCACAAGTGGGAAATTGACACATCGGGCGAAATACGATATAATTGCTTTAACTATATCCTTTTGGAGGCGAGGCGCATGCAAATCATCACTGACCGCCGGGCCCTGCACCGGATCCCCGAACTGGACCGGACGCTGCCCAAAACCATGGAATATCTCCGCGCTGCCCTGGAGGGTCTGAACTGCAACGTGTTCTCCCCTATGGAAAGCGCCCTGTGTGCCTTCTTTGATTTTGGTGCCAAGGAAGCCATCGCTTTCCGCTCCGATGCCGATGCTCTGCCCATCGCCGAGCGGAGCAAAGCCGACTACGCCTCCACTCATTTGGGCCAGATGCACGCCTGCGGCCATGACGGCCACATGGCCATTTTGCTGGAGCTGGCCCGCCGACTGAGTAAAAAGGAAAAACTCAGGTATAATGTCCTGCTGGTGTTCCAGCCTGCGGAAGAGACCACCGGCGGCGCAAGAGATCTGTGCAAAACCGGCGTTTTCAAGAAATATAAGGTGGAAGCCATCTTCGGCCTGCACTTGTGGCCCGGTCTGGAAGCGGGCTTGATTTTCAGCCGGAAAAATGAACTGATGGCCCGGTCCTGCGAGGTCACCGTGGACATCTACGGCAAATCCGCCCACATCGCCAAGGCCGAAGAGGGCGTGGATGCCATGGCCGCCGCGGTGGAATTCTACCGCCGGGCAGCGACGATGGAAAAGGCTTTGCCCAAAAAGGTCTTCCGCCTGTTGAAATTCGGCAAGCTGGAAAGCGGCTCCGTCCGGAATGCCATCTCCGACCATACCCACATGGAAGGCTCTCTCCGGGCTTTCCAGGATGATATTTTCTATTCCCTGCGGGCAGGACTGGTGTCCATCGGCAAGGAAGTGGAGCGCGCCTCCGGCTGCACCGTGAATATTTACATGAACGACGGTTATCCCGCCATCATGAACCCCGCCGACCTGCACAAGCGAGTCCGCAAAGCTGTGGGCTTCTTCGAACTGGATGCCCCCTACATGGTCACCGAGGACTTCTCCTGGTATCAAAAGAAGATGCCCGGCATGTTCTTCTTCTTAGGATTGGGGGATACCCCCGCCCTCCATGCCGACGATTTTGACTTTGACGAAGAAATCCTTCTGAAAGGCGCCGATTTCTTTGAAGAATTGGCGGAGAATTTCCAATGATCCCCTTGAACCAAAACCTGGCGGGACTGAAGCGCAGTCCCATCCGGGTCTTTACCAATCTGGCGAAAGCCACCCCCGGCTGTGTGAATTTGACCATCGGGGAACCGGATTTCGATACCCCCGAGGCCATTAAGGCCGCGGCCATGGCCGCTGTGCAGGAAAACCGGACCCACTATGCCCCCAATCAAGGCACTGTCGACCTGCGGGAAGCCATTGCCCGGCGGGAGGGCGTGGAGCCGGAACAGGTGCTTGTCACCATCGGTGCCTGCCAGGCCCTGTTTACCGCCCTTTTCGGCATTCTGAATCCCGGGGAAGAGGTCATCGTGCCTACCCCCGGCTTTGGCCTGTACGAGACCATCGCCACCATTTCCGGTGCCAAAACCGTTCCTCTGGACGTGACCAAAACCAATTTCCAGATCACCAAAGAGGCTCTGGAAGTTGCCATCACCCCCAGAACCAAGGCCATCGTCATCAATTCCCCCTGCAATCCCACCGGCGTGGTGTTCAGCGAAGAAAGCCTTGCCAATGTGAAAGCAGCGGTACTGGGAAAGCCCATTTTTATTATCTCTGATAACGTCTACAACCAGCTGAGCTAT
>JAZSHO010000183.1:0-2658 GCA_045533345.1 Faecousia sp.
GGCAGACCCAGCGGCCCATCTTTAACGCCTAAGCCCATTCGCCCGGAGGATTCCAGAACCGTGACGGCAGAGCTGTTTGCATTGGGTGATACGGTCTTTGTGGCAGAAAAGCCCGAAGTGAACTGTCAGACCGAGCTGGAACTGAAGGACGGATCGCCTTATGGCAGAACACTTCTGATGTGTATGGTTAACGGTGACATGAAGTATATGCCGGACAAGTCCGCTTATCCGCGCAACACCTTTGAAAGCCAGAGTGCGATCCTGCGGGAGGGCGCTGCGGAGGAATTTGTGCAGCGTGTGGTGCAGGAACTGAAAACAATGAAAGCCTAAGCGCAAACCGGGGTGCGACACACCGCACCCCGGAAATGAAGTTGAAAACAACATCTAATGATGTGAAATAGAATTGGAACTCGAAAGAAGGGGTTCGATGAACGTAAAACAAATCAAACCGGGACTGTGGACCATCTGCGTTGTGGAGGAAGGACTTCGTGTACTCTGCGGCGATGCTTACACAGAGCATGGGATGATGTACCATTCCTACCTGATGGAAACCGGGGAAGGATTCCTCCTGCTGGGTGCACCGCCTGCGCGGTATGTAACTGAATGGCTGGCTTGTGCAAAGGAATTTACAGGCGGGTATGAAATCCGCTGGTTTGTCCTCTTTGGCAGCGCCAATGACCGCACTGCAGTAAACGCGGTCCAGGAAGAATATCCCTATATCACGCTGATCGGCGGACAGACAGCACTGTTTCAACTGGAGGGGTTCCTGAAGCAGAAAGTGAAAACCATTTCCATCCGGGGAAAACGGAAGCTAAATCTGGGCGGCAGAAATCTGGTATTTCAGGCCCTGCCCGGTAAGACCGGAACCTCGAATGTCTACATTCTGGAATCGGATGTGCTGTTCACAGGGGATGCGTTTGGCGCATTTTTTGCCTACGACGGGCTGATGACCGATGCGATTTCGGATAAAGCCGACTATCTGCATGGTGCGGCGCAGTATTACTCCAGTATCAGCGGAGATGCTCGCAGGCAAACCATGGAAAACGCGGTTTCTCTGGTGCGGGATAATCAAGTCACCATGATTTGCCCCGCCGTTGGCCCCATTGTGGATGCGTATCTGGATGATCTTCTGGAGATCTACGGAAGAAAAGAACACGAAGAGAAGAAACAGCCTGTCATTGCACTTCTATATACCGCAGGTGGCTATGTGGAGGAACTGATGAGTTGCATCGCTTCCGGCATTTCAGATTCCGGCAATATTGCGGCAGAAAAGATTGATCTCAGTGCTACCGACCGGGAACTGGCAATCCGCAAGGCAGCCCGGGCAGATGCGGTGCTGCTTGGCACCACGGATACGGAGGCCGCAGCAAAGCCGATCTGGGATATTGTAACATCTCTGCGCACTGGAGAATGTGAGGGGAGAATTGCGGCCGGTATGTACTCTGTTCAGTCAAAGGACTATGACCCTGCGCCCCTGCGGGCCTATCTAAAAGCCATGGGCTTCGACCTGAATACCTCTGATCTCATTATTCAGGGAAAGCCGGATAAGCAAATCATGGAAAATGCCTATGAGTACGGCTATGCCGTGGGTTGCAGTTTGCAGAAGATCCCCAATACCCACAAGCCGAAGTATGTGAAATGCCTTGTTTGCGGTGAAATCTTCGATGCCAGCCTGGGGATTTGCCCGGTGTGCGGTGTGGGACTGGAGCAGTGCGTGCCGGTGGATGAGGAACTTGTGCTGTTCCGAAAGGATACAAACAACCGCTATGTGATTCTGGGCGGCGGCATCGCAGCCCTCTCCGCAGCGGAAGCAATCCGCAGCCGGGACAAAACTGGTGCGATCTTAATGATTTCCGCGGAACCCCATCTGCCCATTAACCGTCCCATGCTCACAAAAGATATGAAGATGGTTCTGACTGCGCCGGAAAGCCTGTATGTCCATGACCGTGAATGGTTTGATGAGCAGAAAATCTCTCTGCGTTTTGGATGTACGGTGAATGGTCTCAATACTCGAGAGAAAACAGTGATAACCGCAGATGGCGAAAAGATCCCTTATGACAAGCTGATTTATGCTTTGGGGGCGGAATGCTTCGTGCCTCCCATCCCCGGCAGGGATAAGGAAGGTGTGATCACCATCCGCCATCTGTCCGATATTGTCAAACTGGAGCAGCTGCTCCCGGGGGCAAAGACGGCGGTGGTTATTGGCGGCGGTGTTTTGGGCCTGGAAGCTGCCAGCGAACTGATGAGAGCTGGAATCAAGGTTACGATTTTGGAAGCAGCACCGCAAATCATTGGCCGTCAGGTGGACGCGGATTCTGCGGCTGCTTTGCGGCAGACAATTGAATCTATGGGCGCGGCTTGCTATGAAGGTGTCAGCATTACCGCAATCGAAGGTGAAGAACGGGTCATCGGCGTGGGCCTTGCAGATGGGCGGTTTTTCCCGGCTGACTTTGTGGTAGTCTCCTGCGGCAACCGGGCCAACGTGCAGATTGCAAAGGATGCAGGAATTGCTGTGGAACGTGCCATCGAGGTCAATCAAAGAATGGAAACGAGCGTTTCGGATGTGTTTGCCTGCGGCGACTGTGCCCAGTTTGATGGGGTGAATTACCAGCTTTGGCAGGAGGCTTCCTCCCAGGGTAAAGTTGCCGGTGCCAATGC
>JAZSHO010000039.1:0-18178 GCA_045533345.1 Faecousia sp.
CCCAGGCTGCCAGACGGTTTGCCGCGGATGTGGCAGCCGGCAAGTACCAAAGCGAAGATCTGACCGAGGAGCTGTTCAATACTTACCTGTACTCGGCAAATGTACCGGACCCGGAGCTGATCATCCGGCCCTCCGGCGAGAAGCGCACCAGCAATTTCCTGCTGTGGCAGTCCGCTTACTCGGAATATGTGTTTATGAATGTTTTGTGGCCCGATTTTGCACCTGAGCACCTGGATGAGGCCATTGCAGAATATCACCGGCGGAACCGTCGGTTTGGAGGGACATAAAGAGAAATGAAAAAACGTGTGATCGCGGCAGTGGTTCTGATTCCCGCGCTGCTGTTGCTGGCACTGGTGGCTCCGGAATGGATGGGTGCTTTGGTGCTGAGTATTCTGCTGAGCATTGGCACCTATGAGATGCTGTTCCGGACCGGAATTGTCCGACATACCCGTCTGGTGCTTTACTCCATGGCTATGGCCTTTGCTGTGACTATGTGGAGCTATCTGGATGCGGTTCATGCCTATCTGATGCTGCTTCTGCTGGTTTTCTGCGTTGCCATGTTTGCGGAAATGATGCATGACCATGTGAAGGTCCGCTTCGAAATGCTGGGTTCTTGCTTCGTAGGCGGCTTCGTGGTTCCCTTCCTGCTCAGCTCTCTGGTGCGGATTCTGACCATGGGAATTGGCCGGTATGTGGTGCTGATTCCCTTTGCGGTGGCCTTTATTTCCGATGCCGGTGCCTATTTTGTGGGACTGAAATTCGGCAAGCACAAGCTGGCTCCCGTGGTCAGCCCCAACAAGACCATTGAAGGCGCTCTGGGCGGTATCGTTGCCGCAATGATCGGCATGCTGCTGTATGCACTGATTCTGGATCTGCTGCCCATCGGCTTTATTGTCAGCTATCCTCTGGCACTGCTGTACGGCCTTGCCGGTTCTCTGGCCGGTATGTTCGGCGACCTGTGCTTCTCCGTGATCAAGCGTCAGACCGGTATTAAGGACTATGGCAATCTGATTCCCGGCCATGGTGGTGTTCTGGACCGTTTCGACTCTATGATGACTGTTGCTCCGCTGATGGAAGCGCTGCTGCTTCTGGCACCTATGGTGATTTGATATGGTAAAATGTGTTAGCATTCTCGGCTCTACCGGCTCCATTGGCCGGCAGAGCCTGGACATTATCAGCCGTCTCCCGGAAATTCGGGTGGCGGCTTTGACAGCTGGTACCAGTGTGGAACGGATGGCCCAGCAGTGCCGCCGGTTCCGGCCCCAGCTGGCCGTTATGGCCACAGAGCAGGCCGCGGATGCATTGGCAAAGGAAATTGCTGATCTTCCCACCCGCATTGGCTGGGGAGAAGAGGGCCTTATCGAGGCCGCTACCATGGCAGATGCCGACTGCGTCATCACTGCGGTGGTGGGAATGGTGGGCTTGAAGCCTACGCTGGCAGCCATTCGGGAGAAAAAGCGTATCGGTCTTGCCAACAAGGAAACCTTGGTCTGCGCCGGTGAGATCGTCATGGCGGAGGCGGAAAAATACGGCGCGGAGATTATCCCTGTGGACTCCGGGCATTCCGCCATCTACCAGTGCCTCATGGGTTCCGACCACAAGCGGGAAATCAAGCGGCTGATTCTGACCTGCTCCGGCGGCCCCTTCTTCGGTATGACCCGGGAGCAGCTGCAGAAGGTTACCAAGGCCGACGCGCTGAAGCATCCCAACTGGAAAATGGGTGCCAAGATCACCATCGACTGCGCCACTTTGATGAACAAGGGCCTGGAAGTTATTGAAGCTATGCGCTTGTACCGGATGCCCCTGGAGCAGGTGGATGTGGTGATCCACCGCCAGAGCATCGTCCATTCCATGGTGGAATTCGTGGACGGTGCGGTGATGGCCCAGATGGGCGCCCCGGATATGCGTCTGCCCATCCAGCTGGCACTGAGTTACCCGGAACGTCTGGACTGCCCTGTGGATACTCTGGACCTGCTGACCTGCGGCCCGCTGACCTTCTCCGCACCGGATATGGAGAATTTCCCCTGTCTGGCCCTGGCCCGGGCCTGCGCCAAGACCGGCGGTACCGCCTGTCCTGCCATGAACGGTGCCAATGAGGAAGCGGTAGCCATGTTTTTGAATGACGAAATCGGCTTCTATGATATTTACCGGCTGGTGAGCCAGGCGGTGGATGCGGTTCCCTTCATTCAGAATCCCGATCTGGAGCAGGTTCTGGAAGCTGATCGGCTGGCCCGGCAGGCTGTCCGAAATCTGCGGTAAACCCATGGAGGTCGATGCGGACACCGGCCCCTACGTTTGCGAATCCTATTATTCTTAGCGAGGCATTTTATGAGCGTTCTCTTTGCAATTCTACTGTTTAGTATTTTGATCCTGGTTCATGAGCTTGGCCATTTTGTGGCTGCGAAGGCTTTCAATGTCCAGGTCAATGAATTTTCCGTTTTTATGGGTCCTGCCCTCTGGAAAAAGCAGGTGGGGGAGACCCTGTATGCCATCCGCTGCATCCCCATCGGCGGTTACTGTGCCATGGAGGGCGAAGACGGCGGCAGCGAAAATCCCCGGGCCTTTGACAAGGCTGCCTGGTGGAAGCGGCTGATTATTCTGGTGGCCGGCTCTGCCATGAATTTCATCATCGGCGTGGCGCTGATGGTGATCGTTTATCTTCCCGTGCAGCAGGTTGCTGTACCCGTGATTGACAGCTTTGAAGATTTCGCCACCGTGGACGGGGAAAACGGTCTGCAGGTTGGGGACCGGATCCTGGAAGTGGACGGAGAGAAGATTTTTGTCTACTCCGATTTTTCCATGATGCTGAGTCTGAATGAGGGCGATGTCCACGACCTGGTGGTGGAGCGAAATGGTCAAAAGGTCGTTCTGGATGACTTCCTTATGGAACGCCATGAGGTGATCAACGCCGATGGCACCACCAGCCATCTCTTCGGTATGAATTTCAGCATTGCGGATCTGGATCTGGCCGGAAGACTGGGCTACAGTTGGGCGCAGTGCCGGGATACGGTGCGGCTTGTGCGGTTGAGCCTGCAGATGCTGCTGACCGGAAAGGCGGGCATTGCCGACATGTCCGGTCCTGTTGGTATCGTGCAGCAGATGTCCATGGTGGCCAGCGAATCGGATGGCTTTGTGGATGCGCTGCTGAATCTGCTGTATTTTGGCGGCTTCATTGCCATTAACCTGGCAGTGATGAATCTGCTGCCTATTCCGGCCCTGGATGGCGGACGGATCGTGGGTGTGCTGTTGACCACGCCCGTGGAAGCCATCACAAAGAAAAAAATTGATCCCAAGTACGAGGGCTATCTTCACGGCGCAGGCATGATCCTACTTCTGATTCTGATGGCCGTTATTATGTTCAAGGATATTATCTGGCTGTTTAAATAAAAGGTGAAAAATATGACAAGACAGATTATGGTAGGCGGAATTCCCATCGGCGGCGGCGCCCCGGTGGTGATCCAGTCTATGCTCAATACCAAAACCACCGATGTGGAAGGCTCTTTGCAGCAGATTCGTCAGCTGGCCTCCGCCGGCTGTCAAATTGCCCGGCTGGCAGTTCCCAATATGGAAGCAGCCTGTGGCTTTGCCGAAATCTGTAAAGAAAGTCCTCTGCCCCTGGTGGCAGACATCCATTTTGATTACAAGCTGGCTATCGCTGCTGCGGAAGGTGGTGCAGCCAAAATCCGCATCAACCCCGGCAACATCGGCGGGGAAGAACGGGTGAAGGCCGTTGTGGATGTGTGCAAGGATAAACATATTCCCATCCGTATCGGTGTCAACGGCGGCTCTTTGGACAAGAGATTGCTGGAAAAGTACGGCCATCCCACGGCGGACGCTCTGGTGGAAAGCGCCTTTGAGCATCTGGAACTGCTGGAAAAGCAAGGGTTTTACGATACCTGCGTGTCCATGAAGTCCTCCACGGTGCCCACCATGGTGGCTGCTGCCCGGCTGTTCCGCAGTCGCTGCGATTACCCCATCCACATTGGCGTTACCGAAACCGGCCCCGTGAAGCAGGGCCTTATCAAGTCCGCCATGGGCATCGGCGCACTGCTCTTAGACGGCATTGGCGATACCATCCGGGTCAGCTTGACTGACGACCCCGTGGAAGAGGTCTACGCCGCCAAGGACATTCTGAAGGCCGCGGGCCTGCGGAAAGAGGGCGTAAACATCGTTTCCTGTCCCACCTGCGGACGGACCCGGATCGACCTCATTGGCCTGGTAAACCAGGTGGATGAGGCGCTGAAGGACTGCCGGAAACCCATTACCGTAGCCGTTATGGGCTGCGTGGTCAATGGCCCAGGTGAAGCCCGGGAGGCCGACATCGGTATTGCCGGCGGCGACGGCTGGGGCATGATCTTCGAAAAGGGTGAGCAGGTGGAAAAGCTGCCTTACGAGGAGTTGCTGCCTGCTCTGCTGACAAGAATCGAAAAAATGTAAAAAACGTGTGTCATTGCGAACCAGTCCGCAGACTGGTGTGGCAATCTCCTGGAATACTGGGAGAGTACCGACGAATAGGGGATTTCCGAGCCAGTGTGAGCACTGGCTCGGAATGACATGGACAATGAGGAACTTATGAATGAACAAGTCTTTTTCTTAAATATGTTCCCGGACTATGAGCCGCCTGAGGTGCTTTTTGAAGCACTCTCTCAGGCGGCTATTGTTGCTGCGGATATCGATCCGGAACGGCGGTCTGTGGACGTAGCTGTCCATGCAGAGCGCTATATCCCCCAGCGGCTGCTGGACCAGGCGGCGAAGGAGATTCGGGAACTTTACGGGCTGAATGGGCTGTCGCTGACTGCCTCCCACCCTGCATCGGAATTACATAAAGTCGAGCCGGAGGAACTGATGAACCTGTTCGTCAGCCGGGACTCCATGGCCCGGGGTTCTCTGGCCGGGGCCAAGTGGGAATGGGAAGGGGAGACCCTTTGCGTCAAACTTCTGGCCAACGGTAAAAATGCCCTGGAGGAACTGGTCCCCCAGGTGCAAACGGTACTGCGGGAGCGGTTTGCGGTCCCGGTGACCATTTCCATCGAAGCAGGAAAAACCTTGGAGGGTCAGGCCCTCTTTGATGCCATGGAATCCATGCGGGGCTCCATGATGGAATCCATTCCCGCTGCCTCCTTTGCCCAAAAGCAGAAGCCGGAAGCCAAGGCTGCCCCTCAGAGCGATACCTTCTACGGTAAACCTTTCAAGGGTGCGGCAACGCCTATGGAACAGCTGGACATGAACATGGGCACCATTATTGTGGAGGGCCGGGTCTTCAATGTGGACCACAAGGAACTGAAAAAGCGCAATGCCTGGGTGGTCAAGTTCGATATGACCGACGAAACCAACTCCATCCGCATCAGCCGGTTCATGGAAGCTTCGGAAGCCAAGCCTATCTTAGAAAATGTGAAGGCAGGCAGCATCCTTCGGGTCCAGGGTAAGCTGATTGAGGACCGTTTCGAGAAC
This sequence comes from Faecousia sp., assembly GCA_045533345.1. Classification (GTDB taxonomy): domain Bacteria; phylum Bacillota; class Clostridia; order Oscillospirales; family Oscillospiraceae; genus Faecousia. Next base: position 5,452 of record JAZSHO010000039.1, read on the forward strand.
GAAATGGTTCTGAAGCCTTACGCTATGTGTCCCGGCACCGGAAAGCCCAAGCGGAAGGATACTGCGGAAGGCATGAAGCGTGTGGAACTGCACCTGCATACCTCCATGTCCAATATGGATGCGCTGACCAGCACCAAGGCGGCCATCAAGCAGGCTGCGGCCTGGGGCCACCGGGCCATTGCCATCACCGACCATGGCTGTGTCCAGTCCTTTACGGATGCTTTGCACGTGGTGGAAGACTGGAAGGGTCCTCCCAAAGTGGCCGGTACCGACGATACCATCAAGATCCTTTACGGCTGCGAGGGTTACTACGTCAACGATGTGGATGACCGGATCGTGGTCCACGGCAGCCAGGAAATGGCCTTTGACCAGGAATTCGTGGCCTTCGACCTGGAAACCACCGGTCTCAGTTCCCGTACTGACCGGATCATTGAGATTGGCGCGGTGATTCTGAAAAACGGCCAGGAGGTGGACCGGTTCCAGACCTTTGTGGATCCGGAGCGGCCTCTGGAGCGGAAAATCGTGGAGCTTACCGGTATCACCGACGAAATGATCAAGGGCGCTCCCAAAATCGAGGAAGTCCTGCCCAAATTCCTGGACTTCATCGGCGGCCGGGTGCTGGTTGCCCACAATTCCGATTTCGATACGGGCTTTATCCGTGCCGAGTGCGCCCGGCTGGGCTATGAATATAACTATACCGCGGCAGATACGCTGATCCTTTCTCAGAATCTGCTGTCCCATTTGAATAAATTCAAACTGAATATCGTGTCCAACGCCCTGAGCCTGCCGGACTTCAACCATCACCGGGCGGCGGACGACGCCATGACCTGCGGCCTCATTATGGCCAAGCTGATGCAGAAGATGGAAGAGGAACACGATATCCACACCCTGCAGGCAATCAACCCTGCCATGATGCACATCCGTGCCGGCGGCCACATCACCGACCGGCAGGCACGGCACATCATTCTCTTTGCCAAGAACCAGATCGGCCTGCGGAATCTCTACCAGCTGATTTCCGAATCCAATCTGAAATACTTCCGCCGGGTGCCCAGAATCCCCAAATCCCGGCTGATGGCCCTTCGGGAGGGCCTCATCATCGGCACCGCCTGTGAAGCCGGTGAGCTGTTCCAGGCTATTTTGGACCGTAAGAGCGACGATGAACTGAAGCGGATCGCCTCCTTCTATGACTTCCTGGAGGTTCAGCCTCTGGCTAACAATATGTTCATGCTGGCCAAGGGCATGGCCAAGGACGTGGAGGAACTGAAGGACTACAACCGCACCATCGTGCGGCTGGGCCAGGAACTGGGTAAAATGGTGGTTGCCACCGGCGACGTCCATTTCCTGAACCCTGAGGACGAGATTTTCCGACACATCCTCCTGGCCACTAAGGGCTTCGACGATGCGGACAAGCCCAACCCTCTGTACTTCCGTACCACCGATGATATGCTGGCGGAATTCAGTTACCTGGGGGAGGAAAAGGCCTACGAGATCGTGGTCACGAATCCCAACCTCATTGCGGATATGTGTGAAACCCTCCGGCCCGTGCCTCACAACCTGTTTGCACCCAAGATCGAGAACTCTGTGGAGGATCTGAAGAGTCTGGTTTACGGCAAACTCCACCGTCTGTATGGCGACAATCCTCCGGAACTGTTCGTCAAGCGTGTGGAAACGGAGCTTCACGACATCATCTCCTGTCACTATGACGTGATTTACATGTCCGCCCAGCGGCTGGTGCAGAATTCTCTGGAAAACGGCTACCTGGTTGGTTCCCGTGGCTCCGTCGGTTCTTCCATCGTGGCCTTTATGTCGGGCATCACGGAGGTTAATTCCTTCCCGCCCCATTACCGCTGTCCCAATCCGGAATGCAAGCACACCATTCTGGATGTGCCCAAGGAATTTAACTGCGGTGCGGACCTGCCTGATGCGGAGTGCTCCATCTGCGGAACCCGGCTGGAGAAGGACGGCTTCAACATCCCCTTCGAAACCTTCCTGGGCTTCGGCGGCGACAAGGTTCCCGATATCGACCTGAACTTCTCCGGTGAATACCAGGCAGAGGCCCACAAGTACTGTATCTCCATGTTCGGTTCTTCCCACGTGTTCCGTGCCGGCACAATCGGAACCGTTGCGGAGAAGACTGCCTTCGGTTACGTGAAGAAGTATCTGTCCGAGCGGAACAAGACAGCCTCCCGTGCCGAGGAAGCCCGACTTGCCAGCGGCTGTGTCGGCGTTCGCCGTACCACCGGTCAGCATCCCGGCGGTCTGGTGGTTATTCCCCAGGAAAATGAAATCTGGGACTTCTGCCCGGTTCAACATCCGGCAGACGACCCCAATTCTGACCAGATCACCACCCATTTCGAATACCACTCCATGGAGGAGAATCTGCTGAAGCTGGATATGCTGGGCCATGATGACCCCACCATGATCCGCATGATGGAGGATATGACCGGCGTGGATGCCAAGACCATTCCTCTGGACGACAAGGGTACCATGTCCATCTTCACCACCTCCAAAATTCTGGGCTACGAGAATGACAAGCTTCTGGGTCCCACCGGAGCCGTTGGCGTTCCCGAGTTCAACACCCGGTTCACCCGTGGCGTTTTGCTGGATACCCTGCCCACCAAGTTTGACTTCCTGGTGCGAATCTGTGGCTACACCCACGGCACAGACGTGTGGCTGGGCAACGCCAAGGATCTGATCAACTCCAAGACAGCCACCGTGGACCAGACCATCGGCGCCCGTGACGATATCATGATCTATCTGATTTCCTGCGGCATGCCGGACAAGCGAGCCTTTAAGATCATGGAATCCGTCCGTAAGGGCAGGGGACTGCCTCCCGGGGTGGAGGAGGAAAAGGTGGCCGCAGGCGTACCGGATTGGTATATCGGCTCCTGCAAGAAGATCAAGTACCTGTTCCCCAAGGCCCACGCGGTGGCTTACTGCATGATGGCTTTCCGAATCGCCTGGTTCAAGGTCTACCATCCCCTTGCTTTTTACTCAGCCTATTTCTATCGCCGGAGCCAGAAGGGCGGCTTTGATGCAGGCCTGATGACCGGCGGTATGGATGCGGTGCTCACCAACATCAATGCCATTGACGGCAACGAGGATGCCACTGCCAAGGACGAGGACCTGCTGACCACGCTGGAGGTGGTTTACGAATTCTACCTCCGGGGCTTCGAATTTGCTCCCATCAGTATTTACGAAAGCCATGCCACCAAGTTCTTGATCAAGGACGGCAAAATCCTGCCTCCCTTTGTGGCCATTTCCGGCCTGGGCGAAAGTGCCGCCTGGGACTTGATGGAGGGCCGAAAGGGCAAGCAGTTCCTGTCCATTGAGGAAGTAGCTTTGGCCTGTCCCAAGGTTTCCAAGACCCATATGCAGATGCTGAAGGACGCAGGTGCCTTCGGTGACCTGCCGGATACCAGCCAGGTCAGCTTCTTCTAAACGTGATTCATAAGGGCGGAGCCTTGCTCCGCCCTAAAATTTTGCGTTTTTTCGCGGACAAATGTGCGTTATGCGAAAACAAATGCTTGCATTTTTAATTGTTTTCCTGTATACTTGTATAATCTCAGGAAAGAGAGGTAAAAATTATGACCTTTAGCGAATTCGTAGGATTTCTGAACGGAATTGCCTGGGGACCCTGGATGCTGCTGCTCCTGGTGGGCACCGGTGTCTTCCTCAGTGTGAAGGTGGGCTTCATTCAGTTCACCAAGTTCGGCCATGCGATGAAAAACACCATCGGTAAGATCTTCCAGAAGCAGACTGCTGCCGGCGGTGAAATGACCCCCTTCCAGGCTATGACCACAGCCCTGGCGGCCACCGTCGGTACCGGCAACATTGCCGGCGTTACCGGCGCCATCGCAGTAGGCGGTCCCGGCGCTGTGTTCTGGATGTGGCTGTCTGCCCTGTTCGGCATGGTTACCAAGTATGCGGAAGTGGTTCTGGCCATTAAGTACCGAGAGCGCAATGCCAAGGGTGACTGGGTCGGCGGCCCTATGTACTATATCCGCAATGGTCTGGGCAAAAAGTGGAATTGGCTGGCCATTGTGTTTGCCCTGCTGGGCGCTCTGGCTGCTTTTGGTATCGGTAATATGACTCAGGTCAATACCATTGCCAGTTCCATCAACTCTGCAGTGGATGCCTTCGGTGGCAATACCGGAGCTGCTGCCATTACCATGTTTGGCCAGATCGTTCCTGTTTCCAGCATTGTCATTGGCGCGGTTGTGGCTGTCATTGTTGCTCTGACCCTCTTTGGTGGCATCAAGCGTATCGGTGCCGTTACCGAGAAGATGGTTCCCTTCATGGCAGCGGTTTACATCGTCTGTTCTCTGGTTGTGGTGTTCTGCAATCTGGGCTCCGTTGGTAAGATTCTTGGTATGATTTTCAAGGGCGCTTTCAGTGCGGAAGCAGCTCTGGGCGGTGCCTTCGGCATCAACATTATGCAGACCATCCAGAAGGGCGTTGGCCGGGGTGTCTTCTCCAACGAGGCCGGCCTTGGCTCTGCTCCCATGGCCCATGCCGCATCCTCCGAAACCAACCCTGTCAAGCAGGGCCTGTACGGTATTTTCGAGGTCTTCATGGATACCATCGTCATCTGTACCCTCACTGCCTTCACCGTTCTGTGCGGTGTGGAAAGCGGTGTAGAGATCGCCTGGGGCCAGAGTGCCGGCACGGAAGTGATCATTGCTTCCTTCTCCAATGTTTTTGGCGCTCAGTTTGGTTCCACCATCGTGGCTGTGGGTATCAGCCTCTTTGCCCTGTCCACCATCCTCAGTTGGTCCCTGTATGGCACCCGCTGCTGCGAGTTCCTGCTGGGTCAGAAGGCGACGCTGGTTTACCAAATCCTGTTTGTCTGCATTATCATCGTTGGTGCGACCCTGGATCTGGAGCTGGTGTGGAACATTGCCGATACCCTCAACGGTTTCATGGCAGTTCCCAACCTGGTTGCTCTGCTGGGCCTTTCCGGCGTGGTGGTCAAGCTGACGAAGGAATACTTCAGCGCGGAAGCTTTGAAAAAATAAAAGAGAAAGGGATGGCTTGCCATCCCTTTTTTTCTATGATATACTGATTTTACAAATACAAGAGGAGGTATCGTTATGCAAGACATCGGTATGCAGTTCCATATCCGCTGCAAGGAAGGGGACGTGGGCCGTTATGTGTTTCTTCCTGGCGATCCCGGCCGCTGTGAGTCCATTGCGGCACATTTTGACAATCCTGTCCACATTGGCATGAACCGGGAGTACAATATCTACACCGGCACGCTGCTGGGAGAGAAGGTGTCTGTCTGCTCTACCGGCATCGGCGGTCCTTCCGCCTCCATTGCCATGGAAGAACTGGCTGCCATCGGCGCGGATACCTTCATTCGGGTTGGCACCTGCGGCGGCATCGATATGAATGTATGCCCCGGTGATGTGGTGGTAGCCACCGGCGCCATCCGCTTTGAGCATACCTCTCTGGAATATGCCCCTATGGAATTCCCGGCGGTACCCGACTTTGATATTACTGCGGCGCTGAAAGCCGCCTCCGAGGAACTGGGCTACCAGACCCATGTGGGTGTGGTCCAGTGCAAGGACTCCTTCTACGGCCAGCATAGCCCCGAGAAGTCCCCCATGTACTATGACCTGCTGCAGAAATGGAAAAGCTGGAAGCGCCTTGGTGTCAAGGCCAGTGAGATGGAGTCTGCTGCGCTGTTCGTGGTGGCAGCGGCACTGGGTGTTCGCTGCGGCAGCTGCTTCCATGCAGTCTGGAATCAGGAGCGGGAAAAGGCCGGCCTCTTTATGAAAATGACGGAGGACACTTCCGGCGCCATCAAGGTGGGCATCGAAGCCATGAAGAAAATCATTGCTGCCGACCTGGCAAAGAAGTAAAGACAAAAACAGGGCTGCTCAGCAGCCCTGTTTTTCATATTCCAGAATATATGCGGTTTTTCGGACTTCATTGCAGATACGAAACCCCATCCGTCGGTACAGCCTCAGCGCACCGGCATTGGCTTTAAAGACATACAGGAACAGATTCCCTTCCGACTGCGTCAGACAATGACGGAGAACCTCCGTACCGATGCCCCGGTTTTGGAATTCCGGCAGGATGAAAAAGCTGTCCAGTTCCCACCTGCCCTCGGAGGGGAACAAGCAGAAATAACCGGCGGTTTGACCGTTTACCAGCACACGGCGAAAATAGGGCAGCTGCTGGCGGATATTATCCCGGACCCAGGCAAGGACCTTTTCATAATGGATTGCGGTAAGATCTTCGTAGCGGTGCATCAGCTCCTTATTGAGCTGGAAGACCGGTTCGATATCTTCTTCCACCGCCGGAAGGAAGGTCAAAGTCACTCCATGTACCCCACGAAGCCCAGGCTGAGGTAGTCCAGATATACATTCTTGTCGGGGGCTTTGCCCATGGTGACCCGGCGGCACAGCACTTCCCAAACGGGATTGCCCTGAAGCTCGGAACGTTTGATTTCAAAAACATGGTTCCAGCTGCGGCCTTCCATATATTGCTCCTCCCGGATGAAGCGGATCAGCTCCAGCCGGCGGAAGGTGTTGGTGGGGAAGGCGTTTTTGATGCAGATCTCAAACAGGGCTTCTGCATCCCGAACACTGCCATAGTCAAAGGTATTGCGGATCATTGCACCGTAATCTTCCATTATGTACCTCCTTACAGCTTGTCGTAGGTCTTATCCAAAAACTTCTGAGAATTGACGATCACACGCTTGTGGGTACCCTTGCCGATCTGCCCGGCTTCGTCGTAGGCGCAGACCTGGAAGGTGATGACCTTGCCCTCCACGGCAGTCACTTCTGCTTCCGCACGAACTTCCAGACCCACGGGGGTAGCGGCGATATGCTCGATGTTGAGCATGGTTCCCACGGTGGTTTCCGTGTCCTTTAAGCAGTCAGCAATGGCTTCGCAAGCGGCACCTTCCATCAGCGCCACCATGCAGGGAGTGGCGTAAACCAGCAGATCTCCGGAACCCACTTCTTTGGCGGTATCTTCCCGCTCTACCAGGGTGCAGGCTTCACCCTTGCGGCCAACAGTTATTTCCATAGGATATCACAACCTTTCTACTTAAAATATACCTTAAATCCGGGGGAGTGTCAACGAAAAAAGCGTTGCATAACGGCAACCTATCCGATATAATAAAAGCAATATTAAGAAAGAGGTGACCGATATGGTTGTCAATGAAAAGCTGAATTTAACCATGCTTTGCGATTTTTATGAACTGACCATGAGCCAGGGCTATTTTGTCAATGGCTACCGGGACCGTATTACCTATTTTGACTTATTTTTCCGCCGCTGTCCCGATGGAGGCGGCTTTGCCATTGCGGCAGGTCTGGAACAGATCGTGCAGTATATCCAGGATCTGCATTTTGGTCCAGAGGATATCGAATATCTTCGGAGCCGGAAGCTGTTCTCTGAGGAATTCCTGGCCTATCTGGCAGATTTCAAGTTCACCGGCGACATTTGGGCTGTTCCCGAAGGGACACCCATTTTCCCCAATGAGCCCATTCTGACTGTCCGGGCCCCTGCCATTGAAGCCCAGATGATCGAAACCTATATGCTGCTGTGTGTCAACCACCAGAGCCTCATTGCCACCAAGGCCAACCGTGTGGTCCGGGCTGCGGAAGGTAAGACCGTTCTGGAGTTCGGCTCCCGCCGTGCCCAGGGCGCTGACGCTGCCATTCTGGGCGCCCGCGCTGCCTACATTGGCGGTTGCCATGGCACTGCCTGCACCATTTCCGACCAGCTCTTCGGCGTGAAGGCCGGCGGCACCATGGCCCATGCCTGGGTGCAGATGTTTGACACCGAGTATGAAGCCTTCAAGGCTTACGTGGAAATGTACCCCAACAACGCAACGCTGCTGGTGGACACCTACAATACGCTGAAATCCGGTGTTCCCAATGCCATCCGGGTGTTCAATGAGGTGCTGAAGCCCAAGGGCATCACCAAGTGCGGCATCCGTCTGGATTCCGGTGATATGGCCTACCTGACCCGCCAGGCCAGAAAGATGCTGGACGAAGCCGGTTGGACCGAGTGCCAGATTTCTGTTTCCAACTCCCTGGACGAGTATATCATCCGGGATATTCTGCGCCAGGGAGCTCAGATCGACCTGTTCGGTGTTGGCGAGCGGCTGATCACTGCCAGAAGCGAACCTGTCTTCGGCGGCGTATACAAGCTGGTGGCGGTGGAGGGTGCCGACGGCACTGTGAATCCCAAGATCAAGATTTCCGAAAACGTGGCCAAGATCACCAACCCCCACTATAAGAAGCTGTACCGCTTCATTGGCAATGACACCGGCAAGGCCATCGCCGACTACCTGTGTGTCTATGACGAAACGGTGGATGATTCCCAGGATATGGTGATTTTCGATCCCGAAGCCACCTGGAAGACCAAGAATGTGTATAATTTCACCGCCAAGGAACTGCAGGTACCCATTTTCCAGAACGGTAAGCTGGTTTACGAACTGCCTTCTCTGGAGGAAATCCGCACCTACTGCGCCCAGCAGGTGGATACCCTGTGGGACGAGATCAAGCGTTTTGACAATCCCCAGACCTACTATGTGGACCTGAGCCAGAAGCTGTGGGACATCAAGTACGGCTTGCTTAAGAAGAATGCAAAGTAAGCGGACTCCGGCCTCCAATATGGCCCTGGGCGGCGTCCTGGCGGCCCTGGCGTTGGTGATCATGAACCTGGGCGGATTGATCCCCGTGGCAACCTACGTTTGTCCTATGCTCTGCGCGGTGCTGCTGCAGTTTGTGCGAAAAATCTGCGGTAACCGTATTGCCTGGGCCTGGTACGGGGCGGTGGCGATTCTGGGACTGCTCATGTCTGCGGACAAGGAAGCGGCGGCGGTCTTTGTGTTCCTGGGCTATTATCCCATTGTGAAGCCCTGGCTGGACCGCAGAAAGGCCAAATGGCTCTGGAAAGGCTTACTCTTCAATGGGGCGACGTTGCTGATGTACTGGCTGCTGATGCACCTGTTTGGTATGAACCAAATCATCGAGGAATTCCGGGGCATGGGGATTGGCATGACCGTTGTTCTGCTGATTCTGGGAAATGTGACCTTTTTCCTGCTGGACCGAGTCCTTGGCACAAAATTCAAATGATGACAGGAGGGGACGGGTTACCCGTCCCCTTAACCTATGGTGAGAAGATGGAACAAATCTGGTATTTATATATCCTTCGCTGTAAAGACGGCTCTCTGTATACCGGCATTACCACCGATGTGGAAAAACGCTTTGAGGCCCACAACTGCGGCAAAGGCGCCAAGTACACCCGGGGCAGAGGGCCCCTGGAACTGGTCTACCGGGAGGAATGCGGCAACCATTCCGACGCGCTGAAGCGGGAGTGGGAAATCAAAGCACTGACCAGAGAACAGAAGATCAAGCTGATCAACGGAGAAATTGAGGAATATTTTGGATAAAAAACACTTGACAAATTGGGCAGGCGATATTATTATTAAGTAGTTAGCGGAAGCTAACTGTGAAAACAGATAGCTTCGTCCCATAGTTGGTAAGGAGGAGAAAGAATGAAGACCTTGAGAGATGCCAAGATCGGTGATACTGTCCAGGTGGTAAAGCTCCATGGTGAGGGTGCTGTCCGTCGGAGAATCATGGATATGGGCATTACCAAGCATGTTGAAATCTATGTCCGTAAGGTTGCACCTCTGGGAGATCCCATTGAAATCAACGTTCGTGGCTATGAACTGAGCCTGCGCAAGGCAGACGCAGAAATGATCGAAATTTGCTGATTATTATTTTTTGCCTTACAGTTAGCGAAGGCTAATTTCTGAAAGAGAGGAAATGCAATATGAGTATCCGAATTGCCCTTGCCGGCAATCCTAACTCCGGTAAGACAACACTTTTTAATATTCTGACCGGTTCCAATCAGTATGTGGGCAACTGGCCCGGCGTTACTGTTGAGAAGAAAGAGGGCGCGCTGAAGGGCTATGACGATGTAATTATACAGGATCTGCCCGGTATCTACTCCCTGTCCCCCTATTCCCCGGAGGAACTGGTCACCCGTACTTACCTGGTCAATGACCATCCCGATGCCATTTTGAACATCGTGGATGGCACCAACATCGAGCGAAATCTGTACTTAACCACCCAGCTGATGGACCTGGGCCATCCTGTGGTCATTGCGGTGAACATGATCGACCTGGTTCGCAAGAACGGCGATACCATCGACCTGGAAAAGCTGGGCAAGGCTCTGGGCTGCGTCTGTGTGGAAATTTCCGCACTGAAAGGTGAGGGCTGCCTGGAAGCCGCAGCCAAGGCTGTGGAATTGGCAAAGCACCATACACATGGAGAGCGACCCCATGTGTTCGGCGGAGGTGTGGAGCACGCTCTGGCCCATATCGAGGAATCCATCGAGAGTAAAGTCAACAGCAACTATCTGCGTTGGTATGCCATCAAGCTGTTCGAGCGTGATGAGCGAGTTCAAGAAGAAGTGGCCCTTGGGGACGAGATGCTGAAGCATCTGGAAAAGCACATTACTGACTGCGAAGCGGAAATGGACGACGATGCGGAATCTATCATTGCCGACCAGCGGTATAAGTACATCGAAACCGTTATGCAGCGGGCGGTGGTGAAGAAGGCCCCCAAGCATTCCATGACCCTGTCCGACAAGATCGACAGCATCGTCACCAACCGGATTCTGGCTCTGCCCATTTTTGCCTGTATTATGTTCCTCATGTATGCCATTGCTATGGGCGGTTATTCCTTCTCCATTGGTACCATGGGTACCGACTGGGCCAACGATGTGCTGTTCGGTGAGTGGGCTCCCACTCTGTATGATTCCATTCTGACGACTTTGGTCGTCAGCGGCTGGCTGTACGGTCTGATCATGGATGGCATCGTGGCCGGTGTGGGCGCGGTGCTTGGCTTTGTACCTCAAATTCTGGTGCTTTCCCTGCTGCTGTCTATTTTGGAAGACGTGGGTTATATGGCCCGTGTTGCCTTCATTATGGATAAGATCCTGCGGAAATTCGGCCTCTCCGGCAAGTCCATCATCCCTATGCTGGTGGCTACCGGCTGCGGCGTTCCCGGCATCCTGGCTTCCCGTACCATCGAGCAGGAGCGGGACCGGAAAATCACCGTTATGACCACCGGCTTCATTCCCTGCGGTGCAAAGATGCCCATCATCGGCCTTTTTGCCGGTGCGGTATTCGGTAATTCTCCCCTGGTTGCTACTTCTGCTTTTTTCATCGGTGTCGGTGCGGTGGTGATTTCCGGTGTGATTCTGAAGAAGTTCAAGTCTCTGGCAGGTAAGCCCGCTCCCTTCGTCATGGAGCTGCCCACCTATCATCTGCCCTCTCCCCGGAACGTCCTGCGGTCCACCCTGGAGCGTGGCTGGGACTTCGTGAAGCGTGCAGCAACTATCGTGCTGCTGAGCTCCATTGTCCTGTGGTTCCTCCAGAGCTATGGCTTCGTGGACGGTGTGTTTGGTGCGGTGGAAGACAACAACTACTCCATGCTGGCGGCTATGGGCAAGGCCATTGCCTGGATCTTCTATCCTCTGGGCTGGATGGGCGACATGGCCTGGAAGGCCACCGTTGCCACCGTTACCGGCCTCATCGCCAAGGAAGAAGTGGTCATGACCTTCGGTACCCTGTATAACTTTGCCGGTGAGCTCAGCGAAGCCGGTGACGAGATCTGGGCGCTGGTTGCAGCCGACTTTGGCCCCGTCCGGGCTTACAGCTTCATGATCTTCCAGCTGCTGTGCGCCCCCTGCTTCGCCGCCATCGGCGCGATCAAGCGGGAAATGCGGGACATGAAGTGGACCGTGGCTACCATTGTGTACATGTGCGCCTTTGCTTATGCCATTTCCATGATCGTTTACCAGCTTGGTGGTCTGATCACCGGTGAGGCGGTATTCAGCATTTTCACTGTCATTGCGGTTGCGGTGCTGGTTGGCCTGATTTATTTGGTAGTTCGTAAAAATAAGTATGCCGATACCCATGTGAAGATCGGCGTGTGACCCCCATAGAAAGGAGTGACCCGAATGACCTTCGGTGATATTGTTGTACTGGCTGTCCTGGCGCTGGTCGTTGGACTGGTTGTCCGGGGCATGATCCGGGATAAGAAAAAGGGCAAAAGCTGCGGCTGTAGTGGCTGCAGCGGCTGCGCCATGGCAGGCAGCTGCGGTTCCTGCCAAATGCAAAACAACTGAGAAAAGGGGCACCGGACTTCCGGTGCCCTTAAACTATATGAAATCGTTGTTTGAAAGAGTTGATTCGCTTACGACAACAACTGTCATCGAGAGGAAGCGAAGCGACGTGGCGATCTCATTTTCTCTCGCCCCACAGGATTGCCTTACGGCGGGAATTGAATTGGGATTCCCACGTCGCCCCACAAGGGGGCTCCTCGGAATGACAACTAATTGTTGTTCTGCTTGTTAAGCCTTGGTGCGGTGCATCCTTAGAAGCTGTTCGATAAATTGGAATTTGACTAATCAAAAAATACCTTTGTTGTATTTCTTCTGCACCGCAACAATCCAGGCAATTCCGATAAATAATCCGACAAAAAGTACTGCCAGAGCAATCGTTGCCATTATTTCTGTATCATCGAATAGACCGATTATACCGCTGGGCACTACAGCGGCTGATACAACAAACATACCCTTTCCGAAAGCTTTTCCATAGGCCACTTTATCGGTAACGTTAGTTTGATGGTAATCGTGAATTAAGTTGGTATTTCCTTTATATATCGAGATGCTAATTATAATCATTGGG
>JAZSHO010000027.1:0-13143 GCA_045533345.1 Faecousia sp.
ACCTCCGATCTGAAATACCTGCTGAAGGTGATGGTGCCTATGTGCAAGCCCACTGTGGTGACCATTACCATTTTGAAGGTCATTGAGTGCTGGAACAGCTATGTCTGGCCCCGGCTCATTACCGATGAGGAAAGCTACTATCTGGTCTCCGGGGGCATCCAGGCGATCCGGGAAAGCGGCTTCGGCAGAGAAAACATCCCTGCTATGATGGCAGCGGTGTGCGTGATCTCCGCGCCGCTGATCGTGCTGTTTCTGATCTTCCGGAAGAAGATCATGGCCGGTGTCGCCCAGGGAGGTACCAAAGGATGAAAAATCAGAAAAGAAATTCTGTCATTGCGAGCCAGTGCGCACACTGGCGTGGCAATCCCCTATGGCTTCCAGAAGTATCCGGGGGATCGCCACACCAGTTTGAGAACTGGTTCGCGATGACACGCAGAAATAGAATTACAGCAGTGGCACTGTGCCTCTGCTTGATCCTTACCCTCTTCACCGCCTGCCACGGCTCCAAGGAAGCCAAGGTCTTTGAGATCCCGGAGGAATTCGACACCTCCCGGAATTACGAGATCACCTTCTGGGCCAAGAATGATACCAACATGGGTCAGGTGAATGTGTACAAGCAGGCCATTGCCGATTTCCAGGCCCTGTATCCCAATATCACCGTGAATCTGCGGCTGTATACGGACTACGGCCGGATCTACAACGATGTGATCACCAACATCGCAACGGACACCACCCCCAATGTCTGCATTACCTATCCCGACCACATCGCCACGTACCTCACCGGTGCGGATACGGTGGTGCCTCTGGATGACCTGTTCGTTGACAGCAAATATGGCCTGGGAGGAAGCGAACTGCGGTTCGACGGCCCTACCCAGAAGGAAATCATCCCGAAATTTCTGGGAGAGTGCGCCTTCGGCGGCCATTACTATGCCATTCCCTACATGCGCTCCACGGAAGCCTGCTACATCAACAAGACCTTCGTGGAACAGCTGGGGTATGAGATTCCCGAGGTGCTGACCTGGGACTTCATCTGGGAGGTCAGCGAAGCGGCCACTGCCCAGGACGGCGACGGCAACTACCTGCTCAACGGCCAGAAGGTCATGATTCCCTTCATCTATAAGTCCACGGACAATATGATGATCCAGATGCTTCGGCAGTTGGACGCAGGCTATTCTACGGCCCTGGGTGAGATTCAAATCTTTAACGACACCACCAAGGAACTGCTCTATGAAGTGGCGGAGCATGCGGCTACCGGTGCTTTCTCCACTTTCAAAATCTCCAGCTACCCGGCCAACTTCTTAAATGCGGGACAGTGCGTGTTCGCCATCGACTCCACCGCCGGTGCCACCTGGATGGGCAGCGATGCACCGCTGATCGACATTGCTGAGGATAAGCTGGTGCGCTTCGAAACGGTGGTCAAGCCCATTCCTCAGTTCGACACCGGGAACCTTCAGATGATCTCCCAGGGACCTTCCATGTGCGTCTTTAATAAGGAGGATCCCCAGGAGGTGCTGGCCAGCTGGCTCTTTGCCCAGTTTATGCTGACCAATTCCGTCCAGATCGGCTATGCCCAGACGGAAGGCTACGCCCCCGTCACCTCTAAGGCCCAGGAAAGCCCGGAATACCGGGACTACCTGTCCAGAAGCGGTGAGGACAATGACCTTTACTACTCCGTGAAGATCGATGCCACCAAGCTTCTGATGGCCAATGTGGAAAATACCTTTGTCACCCCCGTGTTCAACGGTTCCGCTTCCTTGCGCAATGCCGCCGGGCAGATGATCGAAGAGGTGACCAAGTCCATTCGCCGGAAACAGACTGTGGACGAAGCCTACATGGAGAAGCTGTACAGCGAAATGACCTCCCTCTACCGGTTGGATCAGATCAGCGCCTCGGAAGGCAAAGCAGACCTGGGTCCTTTGCCGGATACCTCCGTTGCTCTGCTGGCAGGCCTTGTGATTGTGTGGGTGGGCATTGGTATCTATGCATCGGCAGAGGCCGTCAAAAAGAAAAAAGCACAGCACCGTTGACCCGAAAATCCTAGTAATTGCTACAAAAATTGCGGATTCCCATTGATTTCTGGAAATCCAGCGTTATAATTATCCGTGTGCAATGACACAAAACCAATCTCACAAAAGGAGAATGAAAAATGAAAAAGTTTATCGCAATGCTGCTGGCCATGGCTATGGTTCTGGCCTTTGCCGGCTGCGCTTCCACCGAAACTCCCGCTACCGAGGCTCCTGCCACCGAAGCACCTGCCACCGAGGCTCCCGCTACCGAGGCCCCCGAGACGGAAGCTCCCGCTCTGACCGTCATGAGCCACGAGGAGTATGCAGCTGCTGAACTGCAGACTGAAGTTTGCATCGAGACCTATGTCCAGGCTCACCAGTCCTGGTGGGAAAACAAGGTCACCGTTTACTGCCAGAGCCCCGACGGCGCTTACTTCCTGTACGAGCTGGCTTGCTCTGAGGAAGATGCTGCCAAGCTGCTGCCCGGCACCAAGATTCGCGTCACCGGCTACAAGGGCGAATGGTCCGGCGAAGTGGAGATCATGGACGGCACCTTCGAGTTTGTGGACGGCGAAGCCTTCATCGCTGAGGCTCTGGACGTCACTGCTCTGCTGGGTACCGATGAGCTGATCGCACACCAGAACGAGAAGGTTGCCTTCACCGGTCTGGAAGTGGTTGCTTCCACCGATGCCAACGGCAACGAGGCTGCTTTCCTGTACAACTGGGACGGCTCCGGCGAGCAGGGCAATGACCTGTACTTCAATGTGAAGGTCAACGACCAGGTTTACAACTTCTGCGTGGAGTCCTATCTGTGCGGCGCTGACACCGAGGTTTACAAGGCTGTTGAGGCCCTGCAGATCGGCGATGTCATCAATGCAGAGGGCTTCCTGTACTGGTACGACGGTGCAAACCCCCACATCACCGCTGTTTCCGCTGCTGAGTAACTTGGAAAACATATAAGGCGCACCTTGCGAAAGGTGCGCCTTTTCTTTTGCTTTACAGTTCCTTCAGATCCATCACGCATCGCAGAACCGTTTTGGCATTTTCCTGCAGTTCTCCCAGGGTGATGCCGTCCTCTTTCTTGAGGGTGGCAAGCAATGTGCCGTCGGGCTTCCTGCGCTTGTCCGGGAAATTCCGGGAGCCGGGCATCAGCACATTCACCCGGGACCGGACCCGGTAACCGTTGCTCTTCAGCTTGGGGAATTCCGGACTGGGGGCGTACTGCATCCACCAGTCGGTGAGGATATTGCCCCGGTAGTCCCAGTCCTCCCGGAGGATGGTCTGGACCAGATCGTAGTGGTAGTGACCCCAGACACCGTTGATTTTGTTATAGCTGGTCATGAGGTTCTTGGGAGCGGCTTCTTTGACGCAAATTTCAAAACCCTTGAGGTAGATTTCCCGCAGAGCCCGCTGGGACACAATGGAATCGGTTTTGTTCCGGTTGGTCTCCTGGTTGTTGCAGGCGAAATGCTTGGGGCAGGCGGAAAGACCAACGGATTGGATGCCCCGGACCATGGCTGCGGCCATTTTGCCTGTGAGGAGGGGATCTTCGGAGAAATACTCGAAATTCCGTCCGCAGAGAGGATTCCGGTGGATGTTCATGCCGGGGGCCAGCAGAACATCGGTGCCCCTGGCCTTCATTTCCCGGCCTACATGTGCGTAAAGCTCCCGGACCAGCTCCGTGTCAAAGGAGCAGGCCAACAATGTGCCGATGGGCAAAAGGGAACAAGAATCGTACAGACGGATGCCGGAGGGGCCGTCGGTGGTGATGACCGGGGGTACTCCCTTCTGCCGCAGATCCTCCGTAGTGCCGCCGAAAATGCCGGCGTTGCCCTTGGGGCCTAGGGGATGGTCCATGATATAGCCACCCCGGGACAGAGCCTCCAGCTCCTCCAGACTCAGCTGGGCCACGAAGGCATCCAGGGAAATCTTGCCGTATTTCACATCCCGGAGCTTGTAACCCTTATCCCCGGTCATGAAAAGATCCTTGGGAAGGTTGCTGAGGATACGCTGCTTCAAATCGGCAGTGCGCTTGGGGGCGGTGCGGGTCACGGGAATCCGCTTGCCCTCCTGCTCCTGGGCCGCCAGGATGGAGAAGGGGGAAGCCGGGGCGCAGGCTTCCCGGGCCTTGCGCAGAATTTTGGTTTCTTCTACGACAAATTCTCCTGCCGGCATGGCATCCCGTACATTTTCGCCCAGATACAGCCGGTAGGAACCCTCTTGCAGCAGCCAGCAGGGTTCCGGACCCTCCCGGAAGGAGGCCAGCTGCTCTTCCGTTGCTTCCAGCACCAGTGCCTCTGATTCCCCGGGATACAATTCTCCGGTTTTGGCGAAGGCCACCAGCTCCCGGGCGGGATTGCCCAGGGGTCCGCAGGGCTTTTCCGCAAAGAGCATCACCGTCTGTTTACCGGAGTAGGTGCCGGTGTTGGTCAAGGTGATGCGGTAACGAAGGCCGCCATCCTCGCTCTCCACCTGGCCGTCAAAGGTGGTATAGCTGAGGCCGTAACCGAAGGGGTACAGGACTTTGTCCGGGGCGAAGGTCTCAAAATACCGATAGCCCACATAGATGTCTTCAAAATATTCGTTGGCCTCTTTCTTGCCGAAGTGGGCGGAAGAGGGATAATCTTCGTATTTTACCGCAATGGTGTCCGTCAGACGGCCGCTGGGGGTGGTTTTGCCGCAGAGCAGGTCTGCCGCGGCGTTGCCGCTTTCCATGCCCCCTTGCCAGAGAATCATCACGGCGCCAAAATTGTAGTCCTTGAGGAAGCTGAGGTCTATGACAGACCCGATATTCAGCAGTAAAATAGCATCGGGAAAGGCCCGGCTGACCATTTTCAGCAGCGTTTTTTCCTCGTCGGTCAGATAGTAGCTGCCCGGCTCCAGCACATTTTCCCGGTCCTCACCGGAAGAACGGCCAATGACCACAATGGCCTGGTCGGAAACCTTCCGGGCCCCCAGTACCATCTGGGGGGTCACAGGCATCTCCGGATAAAACCGGGGCCACATACCCCAGACACCGTCTGCAATGGGATTCTCTTCGCACCATTTTTCATAGGTCTTGGCCAGGCCTTCGTTTACCTTGATGCGGTCACAGTTTCGCAGTGCCTCCAGAAGGCTGACCTTGTAAGGGGCGTTCACATCGCCGCCGGAGCCGTAGCCGGTGTAGAACCAGTTGCACTGGACCCGACCGAAGACGGAAACCTTGGTGCCTTTGGCAAGGGGCAGTGCCCGGTTTTCCAGCAGCACAGCGCCCTCTGCGGCGGCAGAGCGAAGCAGTTCCGGCATACCGGGGAAAACGGATTTTTCCGGGTTGTGATGGGCCTGCTGCTGGGCCAGAATGCCAAACAGCTGGGCGCCGGTGGTAACGATTTTTTCTTTCAGATTCATGGAGGAACCTCCCAAAATTATTTCAGTAATTCTGCGGGAATCTCCATGGCCATCCGGCGATAGCCGGCGGGGCTGGGATGGAGATGGTCGCCGGAGTCGTATTCCGGCAGGAAGTGGTTGGGGTTATTGGGGTCCTGGAGGGCCTTGTCGAAGTCGATGTAGCCGTCGATAAGGTCCGTACTGCGGATGAAAGCGTTGTAGGCGTGGCGCATTTTCTGCCGGAAGGGGGCATCGGTGCGGAAACCGCCCATGGGGAGCAAGGTGCCGACATAGACCTTGTAGCCAAAGGAACGGGCCTGGGCAATGTAGGTTTTCAAGCCTTCGATCAGTTCTTCCACCGTGGGCAGGTCGCTCATGGGCCGGAACACGTTGACGCTTTCACCCACAGGGTGGATGATGTCGTTGATGCCTTGCTGGATGATGACCACGTCGGCACCGTCGGTGGGAACCTCGTGGTGGAACCGGTGAATGCCCATGAGACCGTAGGATTCGTAGGTCAGACAGGTGTATTCCCGCAGGATCCGGGAGCCGGATGTGGCCCGGCGGATGATGGCGGTGTGGGGATAGCCTTCGGTGAAGCACCGCAGGGCCAGTTCATCGGGCCAGTCCTGGGCGGTGATGGAGTCGCCGTAGCAGACGATGGCCCGGTTTTCCTCCTCCGTCAGCACGGAAACATTACTGAGGAAGTAGAATAGATTTGTCTTTTTGGAGGTCTCCCGGTCAATGCGGGCATTTTCTGTTTCATCGCCGTTGGCGTACATTCCCTCGGACAGAGGACCGCAGGCGAAGACCACACTGCGCATCAGGGTGAAGTCCGCCAGATAGAAGCTGACCTGGACGATTTCGCCGTCGATGAGGTGGATGGGCAGGGCATCGGAAACGGTGGTTTCTCCGGCACCGATGGTAACGCTCCGCTGTCCGTCAAACAGGACAGGATAGAACTTGCCGCCGTAAAAGACCGTGGTTTTGGTCAGGGTAATGGGCTCGGTGCCGCAGTAATTGTCAAAGGTGAGGCGGATGGCCTCACCGCCGAAGGGAATGTGAATGGGATAGCGGATGGTGATATCCTTGGCATACCGCTCCGGTCGGTTGGCAGCAACGGACACCGCGTTGCCCCAAACGCTGACCCACTTATTCATCTTGCCCATAATCATTTCTCCCCATAATAAGATAAGTTTATCATACGATAAACGAAAGGAAAATGCAATGAAAAAGGGCGCAAAAAAACGCCCCCAATGGGACGCATAAAATCTTCTATAGAGTATTGAGGAAAAAACGTCACCGGGCAGAGGGGACGGGTAACGACCACCACCGAACGCCGTGCGAATTGGCCGTGGGGCCATCCCCACACCGGGCCGAGCGGACGGGTGAAGACTCTTTCCGCAGTCCGTGCGAATTAGCTGTCGGTCTTCACCGACACATGAAATGACCCTTGACTACTGCACCTTGTGATCAGCACATTTGATGTAGTCAAGGGTCATTTCGCTGCATTCTTGGTATCTAACATCTATTGGTTAACCTCTCTTTCTACGGATTTGACGGATCTCTTTGCTCTGTCCATTCCGCTTCCACGTTCTCTTTTGTCACATATCCTTTCAGCAGGATGCTCTTTTGTGTGGGAATTGATCTGGAAAGTTTCCGCCAGTTTTCTGCCCAGTTTATATTAGGGGCTAAGGTTTACCTGTACATTGGTATCACCCTTTCTGTCTATAATATAGCACCGGCAAGGAAAGATTGCAATATGGAAAATTGTACGAACTCACAGAATTCTCTTTTTGCAAAAGGGAGATTCGTGCAAAATGAACAAAAATTATATTGACAAGCGGAACGGAAATCTGCTACAATGAATCTGTTGGCGGGCCGCAGTGGCCTGCTTTTTTTGTTGCAATCCGCGGCCCGCTGTGGTATGATATAAACGAACAAATATTCGGGAGGTGCGCTTTGTGATCAAGAACAGAACCTATATCGCCATTGACCTGAAGTCCTTTTACGCCTCCCAGGAGTGCATCGAACGGGGCCTGGACCCGCTGACCACCAATCTGGTGGTGGCGGACGCCAGCCGCACGGAAAAAACCATCTGCCTGGCGGTGACCCCGTCCCTGAAAGCCTACGGTGTTTCCGGCCGGGCAAGGCTGTTTGAAGTGGTCCAGAAAATGCAGGAGGTCAACGCTCTCCGCCGGGAAAAAGCTCCGGGCAAAACCTTCACCGGCTCCTCTTACGATGACCGGGAACTGAAGAAAAACCCCTCTCTGGAGGTGGGCTACATTACCGCCCCGCCCCGGATGGCCCATTACATGGAGTGCAGTACCCGGATTTACAATGTGTACCTCAAATACGTGGCCCCGGAGGATGTCCACGTTTACTCCATCGACGAGGTCTTCATCGATGCCACCCCGTACCTCAAATCCAGCGGCTTGACACCCCGGGAATTCGCCCGGAAGATTATCAAAGATGTGCTGGAAACCAGCGGCATTACGGCCACGGCGGGCATCGGCACCAACCTCTACCTGTGCAAGGTGGCCATGGACATCGTGGCGAAAAAAGTGGCGCCGGATGAATTCGGTGTCAGAATCGCGGAACTGGACGAGATGGAATACCGCCGCCAGCTGTGGGACCACCGGCCTTTGACAGACTTTTGGCGGGTGGGCCGGGGCTATGCGAAAAAGCTGGAAAAAGTGGGCCTTTATACCATGGGGGACGTAGCCCGGTGTTCTCTGGGAAAACCGGGGGAATTCCACTGTGAGGATTTGCTCTATAAGCTTTTCGGTGTCAATGCGGAACTGCTCATTGACCACGCCTGGGGCTATGAACCCTGCACCATCGCCGATATCAAGGCCTACAAGCCCCAGAGCAACAGCCTTGGCTCCGGCCAGGTGCTTCACTGCCCCTATACGGCAGAGAAAGGCAAGCTGATCACCCGGGAGATGACGGACCTGCTGGTGCTGGACCTGGTGGAAAAGGGGCTGGTGACGGACCAGATGGTGCTGACCGTGGGCTATGACATTGAAAATCTGACGGACCCCAAGCGGCTGAAGGGCTACCGGGGGGAAGTGACCACCGATTTTTACGGGCGGAAAGTGCCGAAGCACGCCCACGGCACCGTCCATTTGGAGAAGAAAACCTCCTCCACCCGGCGGATCACCGAGGCGGTGATGGGGCTGTATGACCGGATCGTGGACCCGAACCTGCTGGTGCGGCGGATCAACATTGTGGCCTGCAATATCCTGCCGGAAAGCGCCGTGGCCCAGGAGCAGGCCTTCTGCCAGCTGGATCTGTTCTCGGAGCCAGCCAAACAGGAAGAGGATGAGGCAGAATTGAAGCGGGAAAAACGCCGCCAGCAGGCGGTAATCAGTATTCGGAAGAAATTCGGTAAGAACGCCATTTTGAAAGGCATGAATCTGGAAGAGGGTGCCACCGCCAAGGACCGCAATGCCCAAATCGGCGGACATAAGGCATGAAAAATGCAGAAAGAAGGAGGACTCCCATGGACGACCAGGGGAAATATGACGATATTATCCACCTGCCCCGGCCGGTGTCGGAAAAGCGGGCCCGGATGTCCATGCTGGACCGGGGGGCGCAGTTTTCTCCCTTCGCGGCTTTGGTGGGCTATGACGCGGCCATCGCCGAAACCGCCCGGCTGACGGATTTTCAGCTGGAATTGACCGAGGGAGCCAAGGCGGCACTGAATGACATTCTGCGGCAGATCGCGGAATCGGTGCGGCAGCGGCCCGCCGTTTCCGTCCTGTGGTTTCTGCCCGATGAGCGGAAATCCGGCGGCGCTTATGTACGGACCAGGGGGCGGGTGAAAAAGGTGGATGCATACCGGGAAATGCTGGTGCTGGAGGATGTGGAGATTCCCTTCGGCAGGATCTATGAACTGGAAAGGGTGGAGGAAGATGGCAACCGGTAAGGACTATCTGGATTACATTTTGGAGCAGCTGTCCCTGGTAGAGGGTATCAGCCACCGGAAGATGATGGGAGAATACATCCTCTACCATCATGGGAAAATCGCGGCCTACCTCTGCGATAATCGGCTGCTGGTGAAAATTCTGCCCAGTACCCTGGCACTGCTGCCGGAGGCCCGGCAGGAGCCGCCCTATGAGGGGGCGAAGCCGATGCTGCTGGTGGAAGATGTGGATGACCGGGAATTTTTGAAGACGCTTTTTAATACCATGTACCCGGAATTGCCGGAGAAAAAGAAGAAATGATGAAAAAAGTTACATATCAGATCACTCGCAGCCAACGAAAGACCATTGCCATTCAGATCACCCCCAATGGGGAAGTGCTGGTTCGGGCGCCCAAGAGAATGCCGGAAGCGGCAATTCGGGAATTTGTGGCAAGCAAGCTGCCCTGGATCGAAAAACATCTGGAAAGGCAAAGGGCGATCCCCCAACTGCCCATGCTGACGGAAGCGGAACGAAAGGCTTTGGCAGAGGAAGCGAAAGCAGTCATTGCTCAACGTGTTGCCCATTTTGCACCGTTGGTGGGGGTCGCTGTTGGCCGCATCACCATCCGCAGTCAGCGCTCCCGGTGGGGCAGCTGCAGCGGTAAAGGTAATCTGAATTTTAACTGCCTGCTGATGCTCTCACCCCCGGAGGTGCTGGACTATGTGGTGGTTCACGAACTGTGCCACCGGAAGGAAATGAACCATTCTCCCCAATTCTGGGCGGAGGTGGAGCGGGTCATGCCGGACTACCGCATCCATAAACAGTGGCTGAAAGACCACGGGACAGAATTATTGCGCAGATAAATTTTAGTTTAGCGGGCAAGGGCCCGCGGCCAATTCGTTACGGACCCAGGCAGGAAACGAACGCATCCTGATTGCGCTCGACCGATGGTGCGCAGATAAATTGTAGTTTGCCGGGCCGCCCCGGCAAATAATAATTTACTTCCGCAGAAAGGAAAATGACCATGTACAGCGATGTATTTTGCAAAGTATACAACGAATTCGGCTGGAATTACTACCCGGAAATTTTCGGTGAGCAGCTGCTGAAATGGCTGGACCGGAATGGGTTTTCGGTGAAGACCAGTATGGACCTGGCCTGCGGTACGGGCATTCTCTGCGAAATCCTCCATAACCGGGGCATTGAGGCTTCCGGCATGGACTTTTCCGCCGGAATGATCGACATTGCCCGGGAAAGAACCCCCGAAATCCACTACGATGTGGCGGATATGATCACCTATCGGCCGGAGAAGCAGTTCGACCTGGTGACCTGCACCGGCGATGCGGTAAACCACATAGCTGACCTGGCGAATGTGGAGCGAATTTTTCAAAATGTTTACGCCTACACCCGAAAGGGCGGCTACTTTGTTTTTGACATTCTCAACGAAAATGAGGTGTCCACCAGCGAGCCTTTTGAGATGGACTTTTCCGACACCATTCGGGTCTGGTTCCAGATGACCCGTCCCGCTGACCGGGAAGTGAATCTGAAAATCCGGGTATACGAAAATGGCAAACTGGATTTCGAGGAGAACATCCGGGAAACCATCCACGACCCGGCGGCAATCTGCGATTTGCTGAAAAAGTGCGGCTTCCAGGTCCTTCGCTGTGCCGACAGCCTCCTGGACGACGGTGGCCACGGTACCACCTGGTTTGTGATCGCCAAGAAGGAATAATTCCCCGGGGATTTTTTCAAACGCTTGTAATTTTTCGCGGATACCGTTATAATAGTACCATCTATCACTAGGAGTGGTTCCTATGGCACAGACAAAGCAGGACTGGGAAGCCCTGGGCCGGAATATCCAGGATATTGTGGACCGGGCGGTGAATGCCCAGGATTATCAAAAACTGAATCAAACCATCCGCCAGGCGGTGGATGTGGGGGCCGATGCTATCCGCAAGGCTGTGGATACGGCTAGAAGTGCGGAGCGAAAGCCCCATCCCGGCGAAGCCAAGCAGGGTCAGGTGCTGACCCAAAAGCAGGTGGAAGCCCTCTACGGCAATACCAACAGCAAAACCGCCAAGGGGATCGTGAAAATTGTCGGCGGCAGTTTGCTGACCTTCTTTACTTTCCTTGGGCTCATCGCCGCATTGGTGGTGGAGGCTGTGGGAGTGGAAATCATGCTGATGACCCCTGTGGTTCTGTCCCTGGCTGGCATGGCGACCGGTGCCGGACTGCTGGGAAGCGGTATCGGCACTGTACAGCGTATCGGCCGCTTTAAGAAATACTGTAAGGTTCTGGGGCAGAAAACCTACTGCACCCTGGAAAAACTGGCCCGGAATGTGGGCAAGCCGGAAAAATTCGTCCGGAAGGAACTGCTGAAAATGACCGAACAGGGCCTCTTCCTGGAAGGTCATCTGGACCATGAGCAGAAGAACTTCATCACCAGCGACGAAACCTACCGGCAGTTTGAGCAGAGCCGTTTGCAGCTGGCCCAGCGGCAGCAACAAGCTGCCATCGAACAGACAGCGAAGTCCAAAACCGGCCACTCCGCCCAGGTGCAGGAGGTGCTGGACCGGGGGGATGCCTACATCGCCGAGATCCGCCGCTGCAACGATGCCATCCCCGGGGCAGTGATTTCCGAGAAAATCTCCCGGATCGAACTGCTGGTCCAGCGGATCTTTGACCGGGCAGAGGAGCACCCGGAGATCATTCCCGATTTGAAAAAGATGATGGACTACTACCTGCCCATGACCGTCAAGCTCTTGAATGCCTATGCGGACATGGATGCCCAGCCGGTCCAGGGAGAGACCATCTTGAATTCCAAAAAAGAAATTGAAGGGACCCTGGACACCTTGAACCAGGCCTTTGAAAAGCTGCTGGATGACCTGTTCGCGGATACGGCACTGGATGTTTCCAGTGACATTTCCGTGCTGCAAACCCTCCTGGCCCAGGAGGGACTGACAGAGGACGGTCTGAGTAAGATGAAAAAGAATATGTAAAGGAGAATGACTATGGCATTTGAAGAATACACCCCCAGCCTGACCCTGGAGCCGGAACTGGAAACCCAGGCGGTTCCCGCTGTGGTGGAAGAGCCCGCAGCCCAGCCTCCCATTGCCGAGCCTGTATTATCCCCCCAGGAGCAGCAGATGGTGGCGGAGTTTGCCGCCAGGATCGACGTGGAAAATACCGCCCAGATCCTCCAGTACGGTGCCGGTACCCAGAAGAAAATGGCCGACTTCTCCGATACGGCCCTGGCCAATGTCCGTACCCAGGATCTGGGCGAGGTGGGCGACCTCATTGTGGGTGTGGTAGGCGAACTGAAAGGCTTTGACACCGAGGAGAAGAAGGGCCTGCTGGGCCTGTTCCGCAAAAAAGTCGGCCAGCTGGAGAACATGAAGAACAAGTTCGCCAAGGCGGAAGTAAACGTGGAAAAAATCAGCGATGCCCTCCAGGAACACCAGGTGCGGCTGCTGAAGGACAGCGCCGTGCTGGATAAGATGTACGAGCAGAACCTGGCTTACTTCAAGGAACTGTCCATGTACATTTTGGCAGGCAAGCAGAAGCTCCAGGAGGTTCGTACAGGCAAGCTGAAGGAACTGGAAGCCAAGGCGCAGCTTTCCGGTCTTGCCGAAGATGCCCAGGCTGCCAAGGACTTGGCGGATAAGTGCAGCCGCTTCGAAAAGAAGATCCACGATCTGGAACTGACCCGGGCCATCTCCATCCAGACGGCACCCCAGATCCGTATGATCCAGAACAATGACAACGTGATGGTGGAAAAGATCCAGACCACGTTGATGAACGTTTTGCCGCGGTGGAAGAACCAGATGGTTCTGGCTCTGGGCATCGCCCATTCCACGGAAGCTGCC
>JAZSHO010000172.1:0-19150 GCA_045533345.1 Faecousia sp.
CATTTTCGTAATCTGCGACAATGTGTACCAGGGCCTCAGCTACGGCCCCTGTCCCGATTTGAGCAAGGATGCAGACCTCCGGGACCAGCTGATTCTGGGCCAGAGCTTTTCGAAGCCCTGGGCCATGCCCGGCTGGGGCATCGGCTACCTCATTTGCCCCGAATACGTCATGGAGCGGCTGCTGCTCTTAAGCGCCGCTACTATCACGGCAGTCCCCACCTTCTTGCAGGAGGCAGCCATCACCGCTCTGGAAACCCCGGTGGAGGATATGAAAGAAACCTATCAAAAGCGCCGGGACTATGTCTGTAATCGGCTACGGAAGATGGGACTCAATTTCCCGGAGCCGGAGGGCGCTTTCTATGTCTTCGTGGATATCCGTAAATTCGGCCTGGATTCGGCGGAATTCTGTACCCGGATGATTCGGGAAGCAGGGGTTGCGGCAGTCCCCGGCAGCTGCTTCGGCACGGAAGGGTTTATCCGCATTTCCTACTGCTATTCCGATGCCGAGCTGGCAGAAGGCCTGAACCGGCTGGAAAAATTCGTTGAAGCACTGTAAATCGACGCTTTGCGTAAAGAACAGTCTGTCATTGCGAGGGCCTTTGGGCCCGTGGCAATCTCCCGGTAAAACATTGGTACTGCTGTGCATTTCTATGGATGGTACCAGGAGATCGCCACGTCGAGCTTTGCTCTCCTCGCGATGACACGGTATTTTACACAAGATAAAATGGTGAAAACTATGAAAACACTCATCTTTGGCGGCCATGTCATTGACCCGGCCAACCGTGTAAACGGAAAACTGAATATCCTCATCGAGGACGGCAAAATCGCCTGGGCGGGCAAGGAAATGCCCCCGGCGGACTGCACCGTCGATGCCACCGGAAAAATCGTCACCCCCGGCTTCATCGACATCCACATGCACGAGGACCCCATGGTGGACGGCGAGATCCGGCAGTGCATCTTCCCCATGATGCTCCGCCAGGGTGTCACCACCGCTGTAGGCGGCAACTGCGGCATCAATGTGGCGGACCCCTCCGAGTACTTAAACACCGTGGACCGGGACGGCGCAGCGGTGAACGTTGCCATGTTCGCAGGTCATGAATATTTCCGCAAGGCCGCAGGAGCCCGGGACATCTACGCCGGTTCCACAGAAGAGCAGAAGAATACCATGGCGGAGAACATCCGCAAGGCTCTGGATGACGGCTGCGTGGGCGTATCCTTTGGTCTGCGTTACGTCCCCGGTGCGGACAAGGAAGAGTTCTTCCGGGCGGCCCAGTGCTGCAAGGAGAATAAGAAGATCATCTCCTCCCACGTCCGGGACGATGCCGACGGTATTTTCGATGCCATCGACGAATTCTGCGCCGCCGGTGTGGAATACGGTGTTCCCGTCCAGATTTCCCACATCGGCTCCATGGGCGGCTTCGGCCAGATGGAAGCGGTGCTGGAGCAAATCGACAGCTATAAGCTGAACGGCCTGGACATCGCCATGGACTGCTACCCCTACTTCGCCTTCTCCACCCGGCTGGGCACCCCCACCTACGACCCGGGCTGGCTGGACCGGTACCATTGCGATTACGATGTGCTGGAGTTCTGCGAGGGCAAGTACAAGGGCCAGCGGGCCACCAAGGAAACCTTCGACGAAATGCGGCGGGACTTCCCGGAGTGCATCACCGTCTGCTACGTCATGAAGGAAGAGGATGTGCGCATGGCCTTCCGGCATCCGGCGGTGATGCTGGGAAGCGACGGCCTTATGAACAACGGCCAGGGCCATCCCAGAGCCGCAGGCTCCTTCCCCCGATTCCTGGCAGAGTTTGCCCGGCCCGGCACCATTACCCTGTACCAGGCCATCGAGAAAATGACCGCCCAGCCTGCCGCACGGCTGCACCTGGAAAGCAAGGGCCGATTGAACGCAGGCGCTGACGCGGACATCACCATTTTCGATTTCGATACCGTGAAAGACGGTGCCACCTTTGCCCAGCCCGCTCTGCACCCCCAGGGCATCGAGTACGTCTTTATCGGCGGCCAGCTGGCTCTGGACCACGGAGAAATCCTGAAAGACAACTGCGGCAAATCGGTTAGAAAGTAAATTTAAAATTGAAAGTAAAAAAACAGCATGTCATTGCGAGCCAGTGCGCCACAGCGACGCGCTAAGAGCCGCCTGCGGCGGTTGCGCTCTGCACGCGGCCTGCGGGCCGTGTGGCGTGGCAATCCCCGAAGGTTTCCGGAATGTCCGGGGGATCGCCACACCAGTCTGAGGACTGGTTCGCGATGACACCGTGGTTTTTCATTTTCAATTTTCAATTAGATATTAGGAGGTAAAAAATTATGGAATACGGATTCTTATCCCTCATTCCCCCGCTGCTGACCATTATCCTGGCACTGGTCACCAAAAACGTCTTTGTTTCCCTGTTCATCGGCATCATGACCGGCTCCTTCGTGCTGAACGCCTTCAGCCCCCTGGTGTCCTTCAATGCCGGCATTTACAGCATCATTGACAACATGAGCCAGGGCAACACCCTGATCATCGGCTCCTGCCTCATCGTGGGTGCCGTCATCCACCTGATGGAGAAGTCCGGCGGCATCGAGGGCTTTGTCAATGTGGTGGTCAAGAACAAGGGCCTTATCAAGTCCAAGCGGGGCGCAAACCTGTTCACCTGGATCCTGGGCCTGGCTGTCTTCACTTCCGGCTCCCTCAGCTGCATGGTCACCGGTGCGGTTTCCCGTCCCGTCAACGACGCGCTGAAGGTTCCCCACGAAAAGGCCGCCTTCCTGGTCCACGCCACTTCCACCCCCTGGTGTGTGCTGTTCCCCTTCAGCGGCTGGCTGGCCTCTATGGCAGGCTATCTGGTCTCCGGCGGTGTCAGCGAAGCTGAGTCCGTTTCCATGCTGTTCAAGTCCATTCCCTTCAACTTCTATGCCATCCTGGCCATTGCCATGTGCCTGATCGTTTCTCTGACCCAGAAGGACTTCGGCCCCATGGCTGCCGCTGAGAAGCGGGCCGCTGAGACCGGTCTGCTGGACGATGCCCGTCACAGCGCCAAGGAAGAGGTGGAAGCCAAGGTTTCCGGTGCCAAGCCCCGGGCCTGCAACCTGCTGGCTCCCATCGGCGTGCTGATCGTTACCATGTTCGCTGCTCTGCTGATCACCGGCGGCGGCAACATCATGAACGGCGCCGGCCTGCAGGCTCTGATCTGGGCCGTTGTGGCCGCTCTGCTGACCATCATGGTCATGACCGTTGTCCAGAAGGTCTTCACCGTGGACCAGGTCATCAGCGAGATGTTCACCGGCATGAGCCATATGCTGCCCATTGCTTTCATCCTGCTCTTCGGATTCACCATGGGCGGTGTTGTCAAGCAGCTGGATACCGGCACGTACTTAAGCCACCTGTTCCAGCAGTTCCTGACCCCCGCTCTGCTGCCTGCTCTGACTTTCCTCATTGCCGTTCTGCTGAGCTTCGCCACCGGCACCTCCATGGGTACCATGGCCATCATGGCGGTTATCGCCCTGCCCATGGCCTTTGATATGGGCATTTCCATCCCCCTGGTGGCCGGCGCCATGTTCGGCGGCTCCATCTTCGGCGACCATGCTTCCCCCATTTCCGACACCACCATCATGACCTGCGCCACCACCGGCTGTGACATCATCGACCATGTGAAAACCCAGATGCCTTACTGCCTGGGCATGGCCGTACTTAGCTTCCTGCTGTATGTGGTCTTCGGCTTCGTGATGTAATCTGCAAAAAAATTACGGCACCGGGATTTCCCGGTGCCGTTTTTGTATGCTTACAGCATCACAACCAACAGTGTCACGATGATGACGATGCTGATGACGATGGCGATGGAATTGATGGCGCTGCTGAGGCCCACATCGCTTTTCAGCTCCGCCGTGAATACCGGCACCGCCGAACCGATGGGAGAGAAGGCCAGGATCACCAACGCCTGCCGGATCTCCAATCCGAAGGGCAGCACGAAATAGAAGATCAGCGCCAGCACCGCGGCGATGGAATAGCGGACAGAGAGAATTTTCACAATGCTGCCCAGCTGGGACTTTTCTCCCGACAGCTTGTAGCCTACGCCGATCATCAGCATGGCAAGAAATGCGTTGGCATTGCCGATGATGCCTGCCAGCTCCACCACGGGGCCGGGGAGGTTCCAGCCGTTTAAGTTCAGCGTTACCATAATGATATGGGTAAGGAAAGGAATGGAGGACAGAGGCGCCTTCAGAATCCGACCGATATTGACCTTGCCCCCCTCTTTGATGGCCCGGGCCACGCCGAAGGAGCCGCCCAGACAGATGAAGGAGTTGCCCACGTCAAACAGACTGGTGGTGATGACACCCATGGGGCCTAAGAAACTGGAGGTAAAGGGCAGGGCGAAAGTGCCGATGTTGTAACCGGGGGTGTTCAGCACCGCAAAAGCCTTCTGCTCGGTGTCTGCTTTCCGGTTGGCAAGCCAGCCGAAAATCATGTACAGCACGCCGCCGCCGAAGCCCAGCAGCGAAATGGTCAGCATGGAAGCGTCGATGGGCTTACCGGCAGAGCTGGCAATGAGGGCTGCAGGCAGTGTGATTTTGATGACGATTTTCGAAAGAACACCGAAGGTTTCCTCTCCGAAGAAGCCTTTGCGGCGCAGTATGTAGCCCAGAACGATGATGGCGATATAGCACGCCGCCCGGGCGAGAATATCCAGCATGGTCAGTCCCTCCTTTTACGCTTTCGGGAAGAAAATCTTCCCCACCAGCAGGCTCATGATGCTGCCGAACAGAAACAGTACTCCCAAATTGGCCAGCAGCTCTGTTACAAAGGGCTTGCCGGGAGTTGCTTGCCAGACCAAGGCAATGGCGCCCCCGGGGAGGGTGAAATGGTAGAGCAGATAGCTGATAACAAAAATCAAAACCGCAATCAAAAAGCACCACAAAGCCAGGGCGCGGCATTTCTTCTGCATAGAGTCGATCCTTTCCGTGTTTTCTGCTGCTATTATAATACAGTATATGGAAAATGCAAAGTGTAAAATGTACCCAACGTGGCATAGGGAAACGCCAAGGCTTCTGCCTTGGCGCTTAGCTTTTGTATATCGGTCAATCCCCAAAGGGAGTGTTGGGGTGGGCCTCCCGGCAGTAGTACCGCCAGCCGGAGGGGGTCTCGGCCCGGTGGAGGGTGATGCCAAACACCCGGTCAATGTGGCCGGAATGGTAGAGTTCTTCCGGGGTGCCTGCGGCCACAATTTGGCCCTGGTCCATCAAAACCAATCGGTCCGCGGTCTGGAAGGCATGGGGCAGGTCGTGGATGACCATCAGCACCGTCCGTCCCTGGTTGGCCAGTTCTCTGGCCATCTGCATCAGCTGCAGCTGGTGGGAAATGTCCAGATAGGTGGTAGGTTCATCCAGCACCACCACCGGAGTATCCTGGGCCAGGATCATGGCCAGGTAAACCTTCTGCCGCTGGCCGCCGGAGAGGGCCTCCACCGGGGAAGCGGCCAGGTCCGAAATGCCCATTTTTTCCATGGCGGCCCGGGCGCAGGCCATGTCCTCCGGTCGGTATCGCCGAGGGAAGCCCAGGTAGGGGAACCGCCCGTGGAGCACCAGTCGCTGGGCGGTGATATCGGGAACTTGCCGGGACTGGGAAAGATACGCTACGGTCTGGGCCAGCTTCCGGGGAGCCAGGGCCAGAAGATTTTCTCCGTTTCGCCGGATTTCACCCTGCTCTGCCGGGATAAGGCCGCACAGCACCTTTAAAAGTGTGGATTTTCCGCAGCCGTTAGGGCCCAGCAGCACCGTCACCTGCCCGGCGGGAAGGGACAGGCTCACATCCTGCAGCACCTGCCGGCCGGAATAACCGGCGGAAATGTGTTTGATCTCAACCACGGCGATGCCCTCCTCTGTGCTTCAGCAGCAGTCCCAGGAAGCAGGGGCCGCCGATGAGCGACATCAAAATTCCCACAGGCAGTTCGTAGGGGGCGAACAGCACCCGTCCTGCCACATCGCACAGGGTCACGAAGGCCCCGCCCACCAGAGCGCACAGGGGCAGCAAGGCCCGGTTCCCGCTGCCGGATAGCTTCCGGACTCCGTGGGGAACGATCAGTCCCACAAAGCCCAGCAGTCCGGAAAAGCTTACCGCCGCTCCGGCCAGCAGCGCTGCCAGCACCAGAAACACCGTGCGCATCCGCGCCACGCTCAGCCCTAAGCTTTTTGCGGTGTCATCACCCAGGGAGACGATTTCCAATTCGTTGCCCATGGCAAGCACTGTCCCAAGGGACAGCAGAATCAGTACCCCCGCCGGGAGGATCCGGGCATGGGAGACGGCGGCAAAGCCCCCCACCCGAAAGTCGGCACTCATCATGGCCACCTCCGGCACCACCGCCGCCAGAGCATCGCGAAGGGCGTTGAGGATGGCGTTGATGGCCACACCGGCCAGAATCACCGTGGTTCGGGAAGCGCCGGTTTTCCGGCTGACCGTCACCACCAGCAGCATGGCCGTAACGGCCCCGAAAAAGGCCGCCCCGGCCATGGCCCAGCCGGAAAGAAAGCCCAGGGCGCAGCATACCGTCACCCCCAGGCCTGCACCGGCATTGACACCGATGATGCCGGGGGAGGCCAGCTTATTGTGCAGAACGCTTTGGATCACGGCACCAGCTGTTGCCAAGGCGGCTCCGGAGAGCAGGCAGGCGGCAGTTCTGGGCAGCCGGGAATACCAGAAAATATAGCCCTCAGCAGATTCCGGCCCGGTCCGCAGAGCCTGCCACAGCTGGGGCAGGGTCAGATTCACGGATCCCAGGCAGATGCTCAGCAGAGCCGCGGCCCCGAACAAGGCGGCAGCACCGGGCAGATATGTTTTATGCTTCATTTGCCAAAATCGCCTCTAATCTTTCATAGGCTTCCGCCCAACGGTGGTTGGGCTTCAGATTGTACAGATTTTTCTCCATGATGTAGACCCGCCCTTCCCGGACGGCGGTCAGCTGCTGCCAGAGGGGATTGCTTTCCAGTTCCCGGGAGATTTTTTCCAGCATGCCGGGAGTGTCGTCTCCCCGCTGAACGAAAAAGATATAGTCCGGGTCCTCCCGGAGGATATATTCCAGGCTGAGATTTTCCAGCAGCGAGCCTTCAGAATCGGCGATATTGACGCAGCCCAGGGACAGGAGCATTTCTCCCAGTACGTTGTTTTTGCTGTTTTTCACGTGGATGTTGGAGGCGGAGGCCACCATGCACAGCACCTTCGCCGCCCCATTGGCCTTTACCCGTGCGGCGCTTTTTTCGATGACCCCATCGATTTGGGACTGCACGGCCAGACCGTACTGCTCATACCGGTCCGGCTGGCCGGTGATGCCCGTGCAGATGCGCAGCAGACGCAGGTAATCTGCAAAATCTCCCACGTCGAAATAGGCTACGGGGATCCCGGCAGATTCCAGGGTCTCCTGCCACTGAAGGTTCTGCCGGGTGTTGGTGCTGGCCAGGATGAAATCCGGACGGCTGGAAAACAGCAGCTCCAGGCTTAGGGACTTGGTGTTGCCCAGATTCACCGTATCCTCCGGCAGGTCCAGCTGCAGGTCCTCCCAGGCATCGTCGGCGGTGGCGACGACTTCGCCTCCTGCCAGCATCCAGATCTGGGCAAAGCTGCCCAAAAGGGCGGCTACCCGCTTTGGATTGTCCACGGTGACGGTTCTGCCCAGATCATCGGTAAAGGTGACGGCAGTTTCGGAAACGGCCGCTGTCTGGCCGCCGCAGGCGGAAAGCAGCAGCGCCATGGAAAGAATCAGAATCAGAATACGTTTCATAGAAAACCTCAAAATTGGATAAATAAAAACCGAACCGCAGCGAAAAAGGCGCAAAATTCCCCTCAGAAAAAGTTCCTGAGGGGAATTCCTTTTAAGGCCTTTCACTCGCCAATGCGGTTCGGCAGATTCCAAACAGGGGGATGTTATGTAATTAACCGTCAGATCAGCTTCCCGTTTACATAGTCGAAGCCCAGGCGGCTGATCGTGTCCGCAAAGCGCTCACCGGCGATGCCCTCGTCCCGGAACAGCAGGATCGCCTTTTCCACAACCTCCATGACCTCTTCTTCGCTGGTGAAGATCCTGGTTAGAGGAATGCCGTGGGCCACCTTCTTGCCCCAGCGGCCGCCGATGAAGATCTTGAAGCCCTGCTGATACTCCCGGAAGGCACCGAAGGGACACTTGCCGTCGCAGCGGCCGCAGTGGTTGCAGGCATCGGGATCCACATGGATCTTGCCGTCCACAACCTGGGCAACCCGGATGGGGCAGCTTTCTGCCACCTGGCACTTCTTGCAGCCCCGGCACTTGTCGTAGTCGATGACGGGAATCTTCTGGCCCACGATGCCCAGGTCGTTGAGGCTGGGTTTGGCGCAGTTGTTGGGGCAACCGCCTACGCAGATCTTGAACTTGTGGGGCAGGGTGACACCGTGGTAGCCCACATAGAATTTCTCGTGGATCTTTTCGCTGAGGCTGTAGGTGTCCGCCAGACCGTACTGGCAGGTGGTACCCTTGCAGGATACCACAGGCCGCACCAGGGTGCCGGTGCCGCCGGTGGACAGGCCATGCTCTGCCAGAAAATCGATCAGAGGCTGGATGTTTTCATGCTTCACACCCTGGATCTCCAGGGTCAGACGGGTGGTCATGGCCACGGCACCGGAACCGAACCGGTCAGCAGCTTCTGCCACCGCCCGATGCTCGTCTGTGGTGAGTCTGCCGTTGCGGGTGATGACCCGGACGTTGAATACGTCGGGATAGCGCTTGTCCCGCAGACAGCCCAGACCCTTGACCCGCTTGATCTCCTCGGGGGAGAGAACATTTTCCATAACAGTATCGTTCATAACCGAAACTCCTTTTTTGCCAGGTATGGCTCTTTGGCTTGATTATACCATGTGGGCTGTGGTAAAATCAACTGATAGAAAGATTAAGTTCTCAAGAATGGAGGGTCAAGGGATGACGAAAATCGGACTGGTGCAGGCCACGGCCTGTGAGAATGCTGCGGAAAACGTCCAAACCCTGGCGAAATTTGTCCGGGAGGCGGCGGAGGCTGGCTGCGAGGCAGTTTGCTTCCCGGAATGCTTCCTCACGGGTTACCTGCCCAAGAAGGCGGAAGCCTTGGCAATCCCGGCGGACAGCCCGGTGCTGCAGCAGGTGTCGGACCTGGCGGTCAGCAGCGGTGTGGACATTCTGGCAGGCTTCATGGAAAAGGAAAAAGCAGGCTGCTTCATCACCCATGGCATTTTCCGCAAAGACGGCACCCGGGCCCATTACCGCAAATCCCATCTGGGCAGCCGGGAACGGCTGTATTTCCTGCCCGGAGAAGCGCTGGAGGTATTCGTCCTCTCCAATGGACTGAGAGTCGGCATCCAGCTTTGCGTGGAGACCCATTACCCGGAAATCACCCAGACCTATGCCCTCCGGGGTGCGGAGGTGGTTTTTGCTCCCCACGCGGTGCCCCGGGTATCCGGTGAGCGGAAGAAAATCTGGGGAAAATACATCTTTGCCCGAAGCTATGACAACCGGGTCTATATGGCCTGCTGCAATCTGTGGGACCCGGACCGCTTTGGAGGCGGCTGCCTGGTGACGGATCCCCGGGGAGAGGAAACGGCGGCTTACTATGGGGAGGAACCCCATTTGCTGGTTTGCCACATTGACCGGGAGGCCCTGGCCCGGTATCGCACCCCCGGCACCAAACGGTCTGTCCACTATTATCCCGCCAAGCGCCGCCGGGAACTGTACGATTAACCGACATAGAGAAACCCCGCGTTTACCCATTGATAAGCGCGGGGTATTTTTGCGAAGAAAAATCACAGACGCAGATCCAGCCAGTCCAGCTGGGTTTGGCTCAGATTCAGCTGGAGGGCATCCATATTCTGCTGCATCCGTGCCGGGCTGGAGGTGCTGACCACAGCGAAGGTATTGATCTTCTGGCCGAAGAGCCAGGACATGGCAATCTGGGCCACGGTGCAGTTTTTCTCGGAAGCCAGCTGCTCACAGCGCTCCAGGCGCCGGAAGTTGTCATCGCTGCAGAAGCCTCTCACCGCAAAATGGTCCAGAATTTCCGCAGCCCGTTCCCGTTCCGCGCTTTTCAGCTTACCGGAAAGAAAGCCCCGGGCCATGGAGGAATGGGCCACCACGCTCATCTGATTCTGCTGATACCATTGCCTTGCCTCTTCGTTGGCGCAGCCGGTGATGGTAAGACCGTCGCCCCAGATGTCGGCCACCTGCTCGGCAAGACTATAGTGGGGGCTGGACACCGTGAAAGGCACCAGACCGTGGCTTTTGGCGTAGGCATTGGCTTTTGCGATACGCTGATGGCTCCAGTTGGAGCCGCCGAAGGCGCCGATTTTTCCATCTGCGTGGAGGGCGTTCAAGGTTTCCACCGCCACGGCCACCTCTACCTCCGGGTCGTCCCGGTGAAGGATGTAAATATCGATGTAGTCCGTCTGGAGTTCTTCGCAGGACCGTTGGAAATCCCCGAGGATATCTTTTTCCGTCACCCGCTTTTCCCAGGCAGGGCTGGGGTGGGCGCCCTTGGTCAGCAGGACCAGCTTGTCCCGGTTTCCCCGCTTGGCCATCCAGCGGCCGATGTTCCGTTCGGCATTGCCGTAGACCCGTGCCAGGTCGATGGCATTGATGCCCAGCTCCAGCATGGCATCCAGCAGCTCATCGTTGCCGTCGCCGCTGTCGAAGGGGGCAAAGGCGCTGCCGAAAAGGATCCGGGACACCGGTTTTTCCACATAGGGGATGTTTCGATACAAATTCTGCATGGCAGCTGCCTCCTTTGGCCTTTGATATTCCCATCATACCATGGGTAACCGCGGATTGCAATGGAGAGCGAAAGGATCGCCTTTACAGATCCTCCCGGAATGCGGTGGGGCTTGTGCCGTAAACCTTTCGGAAAGAGTCGGAAAAATAGCTGGCAGAGCAGAACTGGAGCTTTTCGCTGATTTCCAGAACGCTCAGCTGGGTATTGCGGAGCGGAACCAGGGCATCCATCATATCGCCTTTGGTTTTACGGACAGCGATTATCCCGAATTCAAGTACATCGGCCAGCATCCTTATACCATTGACTATGGCTACTACCATGGCTATACCAAGCTGGACAAGGAAGGCAAGACTGCCGCGTACCCCTTCGGCTTTGGCCTCAGCTATACCACTTTCGAAGTGTCCGGTACCCGGGTGTCCGAAAATGAGAAGGGTCTGACCGTGACTGCCACTGTGAAGAATACCGGCAAGGTGGCGGGTGCGGAAGTGCTGCAGGTCTATGTGGGCTCCAAGGGCGCAGCCAATGGCGACGACCAGCCCGTGAAGCAGCTGAAGGGCTTCCGCCGCGTGGAACTGAATCCCGGGGAAGAAAAGACCCTGGAGATTGCGGTTTCCGGCGAAGAACTGAAGTTCTGGACCCCCAACGGCTGGGTCCTGGACGATGCCT
The DNA here is from genome assembly GCA_045533345.1 of Faecousia sp. Taxonomy (GTDB): domain Bacteria; phylum Bacillota; class Clostridia; order Oscillospirales; family Oscillospiraceae; genus Faecousia. The sequence goes on from JAZSHO010000172.1 coordinate 11,416, forward strand.
ACACCGTCTACGGCGGCACCAACTGGGCCAATGCGGCTGCCGTATAATCACATCAAACAATTCCAATCCTCTTTTTCTCTTGCAAGCGGGGCTTTCTTTTTGGGGTCCCGCTTGCCTGCTTTTTTGCCATACCGAAGGAATCCGGTCTTCAAGCAAAAAAGCCCCCCGGACTTGCCATAAAAATCGTCCTCTTAGTGCAGTCTCGAAATTCTTGCTATTTCGAGTGTCTGCTCTAAGGGGACGATTTCACAACTGTATCATGGGGGTCGTTTTGCTTTTATTTGCGGCTGGGTTCTCCGGTCCGTGCAATAACCGATGCCAAGGGATGTTTCCGGATATCCATTCAAAAAACAGTGTCAGAAAGTCTGCTCTGTCCGGGCGATGATATCGTCCTGGGTCTGGCGGGACAGGACGTTGAAGAAAGCACTGTAGCCTGCCACCCGAACGATCAGATCCCGATGCTTCTCAGGATGGGCCTGTGCATCCAGCAGGGTGGCCCTGTCCACCACGTTGTACTGGACGTGGTAACCCTCCAGACGGTCGAAGAAGGTGCGGATCATCAGCTCCAGTTTTTTCACGTTTTCCTTTTTGGACAGCAGGGCGGGGGTGACCTTCTGGTTCAGCAGCACGCCACCGGTGATTTCGTGGGTGGGCAGCTTGGAAACGGTCTTGAACACCGCGGTGGGGCCTTTCTTATCCATGGCATGGCAGGGGGAGCAGCCTTCTGCCAGAGGTTCCTTGGCATGGCGGCCATTGGGGGTGGCCATGGTGCCGTAGCCCTGGCCCACGTTGGCGGAAATGGAGGAGGTGCCGCCGTAGCGGATGCCGCCGATGGGTCCCCGGCCATAGCGGGTGTTGGGATACTTTTTCATCTCGTCCAGGTAGGATTCGTAGGCTTTGACCACCAGAAGATCCACTTCGTCGTTGTCGTTGCCGTACTTGGGCGCGCCGTTAATCAGCTTCTGGCGGATGGCTTCCCCTTCCTCACCGGCGAAGTCATTAGCAAGAGCATCCATCAGCTGATCTTTGGTAATTTCCTGCTTGTCGAAAACCAGGGTCTTGATGGCGGCCAGGGAGTCTGCCATGTCCGCAATGCCCACCTGCAGTCCGGAAATGAAATCGTACACCGCGCCGCCTTCCTTGATGGTCTTGCCACGGCCCAGGCAGTCCTGGGTCAGGGCGGAGCAGAGAATATCGGGGACTTCTTTCTCACTGGCCAGGTCGATGGCATTCTCCACAATGACGCTGGCCCGGGTCAGCTCCCGGATGGCCTTGTCCCAGGCGGCCATCAGCTCCTCGAAGGATTCCATATCCCGGAAATTGCCCTGGTCAGAAACGAAGCGTTTGCCACTGGTGACATCGATGCCGTTGTTCATGACCATCAGCAGGATTCGGGGGAAGTTTAAGTAGCTCATGCCGGTACAGCGGTAGCCCCACTTACCGGGAACGGCGGTTTCCACGCAGCCCACGGCGGAGTAGTTGTAGGCATCTTCCTTGGCTACGCCCTTTTCCATAAAGGAGGGGATGATGACCTCGTCGCTGTTGAAAGCGGGCATGCCGGTACCCAGCTTCAGCACCTCCAGAGCCTCGTCCATAAAGGCCTGGTTCAGATTCCGGTGGTAGCGGACCGTCAGATTGGGCTGGGGCAGACGGGTCTGGCCGATGGACTTCAAAATCAGAAAGGACAGCTTGTTGACGGCATCCTTGCCATCAATGGTCTGACCGCCTACGGTGACATTCTGGTACATGGGACTGCCTGCGCTGGAGAAGGTATGGGCCTGAGACCGAATCTTATTGACGGTCAGCGTCTTGATCCACAGGTTGGTCAGCAACTCCACCGCCTGGTCTTCGGTGATGGCGCCCCTTTCCAGGTCGGAAGCCAGATAAGGATAAGCGTACTGGTCGAAACGGCCGTAGGACAGGGAGTGACCGTTGGATTCGATCTGCAGAATCAGCTGGATGAACCAGACGGACTGGACCGCTTCATGGAAGCTTTCTGCAGGTTCGTAAGGAACTTTGTCGCAGATTCGGGCGATTTCCAGCAGTTCCCGCTTTCTGGGTTCTTCCGCGTGTTCGGCCTTTTCCCGGGCCAGGGCGGCGTAGCGGGAAGCAAAGGTGCGTACTGCCTCGATGACGATAAGGACGGCCTTGTAAAACTGGTATTTGGAAATGGATTCCGGCTGGGTCAGGTCCAGATTGGCCTTATATTCCCGGGTGCGACGCGCAAAATCCTTGAGGCCCAGCTTCAGAATGTTGGGATAGTCCACCACAATGTGAGCATCACCTGCATTCAACTTGCCTTCCATGCCGAAGAAGCCGGTGTCCATGTAGACCTGCATCTCCTCGGGAATCAGCATTTCCCCCCGGGAGCGAAGGTTGTTGTTCTCCCAGAAGGGAGCGATGGAGCGGATCTGCTCCTTGGTTTCCTCGGTGATGTAGAATACGTCACCGTCCCGCTTTTCAAACAGGTCCAGTTCGTCCAGAATGAACTTCAGCGTGTATTCGGGGAAGACCGGTGCATCCCGGTTGGAGGAAGCCTGGTTGCCCACCAGAATGGTTTCGTCCTCGATATAGATGGACATCTTTTCCAGGATATTTTTCAGCATCAGCGCCCGCTTCATGACGGGACACTGGTGGAGGTTTTCACGGTAGCTTTCGGTGGCCAGCAGGGCCCGCTGGGCATCAATGTAGGGCTTTTTGTCAAGAACAGACTCCCGGTACGCTTTCATCCGGGGAGTCAAGGAACCAAAATGAGCAACGTTTTCCATAGTATCCTCCTTGCACGATAAGGTTATATTCGTAAGATAAATCGGTTTTATTCATAAATATAGTATCATATTTATAGCCGTTGTCAAGAAGGAACGTAATATTTTTATATTTCATTCGCAAGTTATTTGTTTACAAATGTCAACGGATATGCTATAATGGAACCAAACGAAGGAAAGAAGGAGGATCCTGCCGATGGAACCGATGGGTAAGATATTCAATATCCAAAAATTCAGCATCAATGATGGTCCGGGCATTCGGACAACGGTGTTTTTCAAGGGCTGTCCCCTGCAATGCAAGTGGTGCTCCAATCCGGAGTCCCAGAACTGGAATGCTTCCATCGCCGATTCTATGGAAGACGAAACCTACTGCGGCCGGGAATACACGGTGGCCCAGGTGCTGGAGGAAGTACTCCAGGACAAGCCCTTCTACGAGCAGTCCGGCGGCGGCATGACCCTCTCCGGCGGCGAGGTGCTGCAGCAGATGGACTTCGCCATGGCCCTTCTGGATGCAGCCAAGGCAGAGGGCATCCACACTGCGGTGGAGACGACTGGTTATGCAAACCCTGCCCGATTCCGGGAATTTATGGAGCATGTGGATTTGTTCCTTTTCGACTTCAAGCACGTGGACAGCAAGGCCCACCATGACGGCACCGGGGTCTACAATGATGTGATCCTTGCAAACCTGCAGCAGCTGGTGGCGGCAGGAAAGCAGGTGGTGGCCCGAATTCCGGTGATTCCCAGATTCAATGTGGGGCTCCCCAACGCCAAAGCCATGGCGGAAAAACTGAAAGAGCTGGGGGTCCGGGAAGTACATTTGCTTCCCTTCCATCAATTCGGCCAGAACAAATACGCACAGCTGGGGATCCCCTACGAGATGGAGACCGTAAAACAGCTGCACCCGGAGCATCTGGAGAAATACCGCCAGGTATTTCTGGATGCAGGCCTGGACTGCAGTTTCCATTGAAAATAAGCGCTCCCACCAGATAGTTGCTTCGTTTTTTGCAAAAACAATAGCATTTCTCTGCCTTTCGTGTTATAATCGAAACAGAAAACGAAAGCGGAGGCATTTTTATGAAAAAACGCGAAACCGTTATTTTAGAGATTCTTTCCCAGTATGGCAGGATCGATGTGGTCACCCTGGCGGAAAAGCTGGGGGTTTCCCAGGTCACCGTTCGTAAGGATCTGGACGTTCTGGAGCGAAAGGGTATCCTGCGCCGGGAACATGGTTATGCAGTGTTTGGCGGCAGCGATGATCTGAACAACCGTCTGGCAATTCACTATGAAGAAAAGCAGCTGATTGCCCAACGTGCGGCACAGTTGGTGTCTCCCGGTGAGACCGTTATGATCGAAAGCGGCAGCTGCTGCGCCCTCCTTGCGGAGGAAATCGTCAAAACAAAGCCCGGTGCCACCATCATCACCAACAGCGCTTTCATCGCCAGCTACATCCGCAATTTTGGAGGCGCCCGTGTGATTTTGCTGGGCGGTGATTTCCAGAACGATACCCAGGTGATGGTTGGCCCCATCCTGCGCCTCTGTGCGGCACAGTTCTATGTGGATAAACTCTTTGTGGGAACCGACGGTTTCTCTGCCAAACTGGGCTTTACCAACAACGACCACCTGCGGGTCCATGCGGTGCGGGATATGGCAGAGCATGCTGAGCAGGTTGTGGTGGTGACGGAGAGTGTGAAGTTCTCTCAGCAGGGCGTGGTTCCTATGGGCTTGGAGGGCAGGATCAAGGCAGTGGTCACGGATACGCGGATGCCTGCCGACCAGGAAGAAGTGCTTGTAAACATGGGTGTCCAGGTTTACAAAGCAGAAGCATGATTCCCAGACCGCCAGTGGGGCAACCCCAAATATGACGCATGTGGGGATCTCTTTACAAAACAAACAATGCGCAGTTTTCTTTTCTGCGCAAGGATAATGGAGGACAAAACATGCGGTATAGAATCGGTATAGATGCTGGCGGCACCAAAGTTGCCTACGGCTTGTTTGACGAAAATGATGTGCTGGTGGATCGTATTCAGCATCCCACCCCCATCGAAGCTGACGGCCCGGAATTTTGCGGGAACGTGATCGAAACCATCCATGACCTGCTTCGCAGGAACAACCTGCGCCAGGAGGACCTGCAGGGCATCGGCATTTGCATGCCTTCCTTCATTCTGTTTGAAGAAGGGTATATCTGCATGACTTCCGCCATGGTCAATATCCGGGATTTCGCCATGCGGGATTATTTGGCACAGCGGCTGAATGTGCCCATCGTTCTGGATAATGACAGCAATGTGGCTGCATTGGCAGAGTACCGCTACGGTGCCGGCCGGGGAAGTAAGCACATGATCTATATGGCCGCCAGTACCGGTATCGGCAGCGGTTTGATCTTCAATGGGGAACTGTTCCGGGGCAGTTACGGCTGGGCCGGAGAAAGCGGTCATATGCTGATCACCCCCGATGAAGGTTTGGACTGCGGCTGCGAAAATTCCGGCTGCTTCATGTCTTGGGCTTCCGGCCGCTACATCCCCCAGCACATTCGAAAAATGGCCCAGGGCCGGGAAACCTGTATGGACCTGGGTCCCGACCTGGATTGTGTGGAGCTGTACCGGGCTTGCCAGGCAGGGGATCCTCTGGCCCTGGAGGTTTTGGAGCAAACAGCCCATTATATTGCGGTGTGCGTATTTAACATATATCAGCTGCTGAACGTGAATCTGTTTGTTTTCGGCGGCGGCTTGACAAACTTTGGTCCCCTGCTCTTTGACCGGGTCCGGGCGGAATTCGACCGGTATAACCACATTCCCCAGAAGGTGGAATTCCGGTTCGCCCAGCTGAAACAGGACTTCGGCATCATTGGTGCCGCAGAACTGGTCCGGGGACTGTAACGTCCGAAAACCCAACATTATTTTTGCTGCTTCGGCTACATAAAAAACCTCCGCACCTGCTGTGATGCAAGCGCGGAGGTTTTGTTCTGTAATTTTGCGGTTGGCTTTGGAGGTAATATAGATGATTTTACAATTTCTGCTGCAAAGCGGCAGAAGGGCTCAAAGCCCGTTCTGACACTCCGCATCAGAACTTTGAGGTCTGCCGACGGCTTCTTCGAGGGGGTGCCCCCCGCCAGAATGGCTCCCCGCAACGCAAAAAAGCCGAGCCTGTTTCTACAAACAAGCTCGGTTTTTTGTGTGTTTACAGGATTGACTGGCACATTCTACCAAGGACTTCATTGAACTCCTTGATAAAGTACGGGTGGAACTGAAGCTTCTTGGTGCGACGACCATCGGCTTTGTCTAAGACTAAATATCGCCACTCGACGAAAGCTGTACTTATGCTTTCTAGTTCATCTGGGATTGAGTAGATTAGCGGCCGCTTAAAAGATTGATATATGGTATCTTGTTGTTCTGGATGAAGTGCTTTGTATAAATCAGATAGTCTATGGCTTAGCTTCACCACATCAGCTACAGACCTGCCATTATCAATTAAGAGCAATTTTAGGTATAGCTCCGCAGCAAATGTCATATTGACAATATAGGGGATGAAGCTTTCAACATTCTTTTTCTCTGGAATGTTCAATCTACCGCATTCAGCTAATTCAAAAAAGGCGGTTGCTTCGTTGTAGAGGTTTCTCTTTTCTGTTTTTGTCATTATGAACCTGCTATCCATTTGACCAGTACCATTAACAAGACCAACACGATGGGAACACCCATCACAACAGTGAGTGCCGTTGTCATACCCAGCAGATAAAGTGCTGCCGTTGCAATGAATACTAATCCAGCAGATACTATCCATAGCACAGTAGAGTATTGGAAAATATTGCTGATAAAGATGAGTGTCGCAAAACCAGAAATGAAGCCGAGAAACAACGCAGGGAACAGTACTTCCATAAGTGTTCCATCGAATCTGTCATTGCGCCACATTATACCGCCGATGATAATAAAGAGCAGCGGTCCCCATACACACAACAGAATACCAATATCTTTGAGCAGGGATTTATTTTTGTTCTTCTTATCACTCATTATTATCTTCCTTTCTAAACATCCTATTTAGTAAAACCGAAGTGCTTCAATGCATCCATGATGGCTGCTTCCTTTTCTTCGGGGCAGACGCAAGGCTTTCGGGGGCTGGTGTGGCTATCATTGTAGTTCTCATGCTCACGGATGCCCAGTTTCTCACGAACCTGTCCAATGTAAGCAGAGTGAACCTTGAAGCCATACTTGTCCTCGATATACTGCTTGATATCATCGTTGCTGTAAATCCTGCCAGCATCGGTCTCCAAGTCCTCTGTATTCACGGAGATGCGCAGATAGTCGCTGACCTCTTTCCTACTTAAACAAACAATGGATTCTACATGGGCGCAGCGGGGGAAGAGGTCCGCGGCCATGGCGTTTTTGAGGGTGTAGCCCCGCTCTTTCAAGAGGGCCACATCCCGGGCCAGGGTGGCGGGGTCGCAGGAAACGTAGACGATGCGCCGGGGGTTCATGCGATGCAGAGCCTCAATGGTATCGGCATTCAAACCCTTCCGGGGCGGGTCGACTACCACCACGTCGGGCTTTACGCCGCTCTTCTCCAGTTCCAGTGCCGCAGCGCCTGCGTCACCGCAGAAAAATTCCGCGTTTTCGATGCCGTTGCGCTTGGCGTTGTCTTTGGCATCCTCCACCGCCTGGGGAATCACTTCTACGCCGATGACCTTGCCTGCGGCAGAAGCCATGGCCAGGGTGATGGTGCCCACACCGCAGTACAGGTCCAGCACCAGATCATTCTTTGTGATCTCTGCCTGAGTGATGGCAGCTTCATAAAGCCGCTGGGCCTGGTGGTGATTCACCTGGTAGAAAGACCGGGGGGACAGGCGGAATCTCAGGCCGCACAGAGTATCTTCAATATATCCCGGGCCGTAAAGGGTGATAAATTCATCGCTCAAAATGGCATTGCCGGGACGGGTATTTACCGCCAGCACCAGGGTGGTAAAGCCGGGAATCTTCTTAAGC
>JAZSHO010000154.1:0-5075 GCA_045533345.1 Faecousia sp.
AAGTCCTTGGTGTCGGTGAAGATTTCCTGCTTGTAGGGGTTCTTCTTTTGCTCCTTGGAGCGCTTGATGATCAGCGCCAGAGCCAGGGCATTGATGCCAATGGAGAGAATGGAGATCACACCCTGGGGTACGGGATTTACCAGCACGGGGCGGATGGCGGCATCCATGAAGCCGTCAGCATACAGCGCAGGAATGGTGGTGAAGATGCTTCGGTCCTGGAACAGGGGGAACACCTGGGCGAACATGCACCACAGAGCCAGGGTGTTGGCCCGGTTCTGGATCCAGCCGCCCTTATTCCACAGGGCATTGGCAACGGTGGGAGCCAGCAGCAGTGCCAGACCGCAGTACCAGGCGTGGGTGGGCAGATTCAGATACGTGTACTGGAAGTTCCAAACGTCGTAAGCAAGGATGTACAGCCAGATCATGTCGGGCCACAGCATATCCTTCTTGTCCTTGGATACGTAGATGCCCCACCAGCCGGTCATGCAGAAAATATTCAGAATGCCCGCAATGCCATTGAGCCAGTTCCACCAGCCGCCGTAAAGCCACACGTTCTCGCTGCTGAGCCACCAGCCGTCGGGGGACAGAGCTCCCTTGATGCCGGATTCAAAGTCGCTGACCACAGCAATCAGAATATTGGCAGCCACGATCAGGAAGGGGAACACCTTGAACCAATCCTGCTTGCCAATGGACCACTTGTACTTGATCATCATGAAGCCGATGCAGCCTGCGGTGGCAGCATAGAGCTTAAAGTAGTGGAACCAGCCGTTCATGTAAACATAGGTGGGGTTATTCAGCGCCCACTGAGCGCCCATGGCGGCTCCAACATAAATAGAGATGAAGTAAACGGTCAGCACTGCGGGCAGGATCAAAAAGCAGGCAATGCCGCCGAATTTGGTGCGCCGTGCGAATTCATTGGCCAAAATCAGTCCCACGAATACCAGCAGCCAGCCCAGCAGCTGGAACAGAGCAGTTTCGCCATAAATCTGGAACAACATAAGAATACCTCCTAAATTACCTCAATTTCTTTGATATTCAGTTCGTTTCCTTTCAGAAGCCAGGTCTTTTCGCTGCCGCAGTAGGGGCAGACGCGGCCATGCTGCACGGTAGGGTACTCCTGCTTGCAGTCATCACACCAGGTGACGGCGCTCAGGATCTCCACTTTCATTTCGCAACCAATCAGCAGCGGCTTCTTTTTGATGGCCCATTCCCAGCAGTCGGTGAGGTAGTGGGGGATCACCGTGGATACCTCACCGACTTCAATGGTCACACTCTGGATCTGGGTCACGTCGTTTTCCTTCGCTACGGATTCCAGAGAATCCATGATATGAAACACAACACCCAGTTCGTGCATATTACTTCTCCTTCTTCTTGGAGAACTTGATCTTCAGCGCCTGCTTGGCACCGTTGCCCAGCACATAGGGAAGCTTCTTTTCGCTGGGGATCATGTTGGAGCATTCGGGGCGCTCGCGATGGAGCTTGATGGCACCAAATTCACACTTGGTGGTGCAGACACCGCAGCCGATGCACTTGTTGGGATCCACCCAGGATGCGCCGCAGCCCAGGCACCGGGCGGTTTCTGCCTTGACCTGCTCCTCGGTGAAGGGGAGTTTTGCGTCCCGGAAGGACTTCTTGCGGTCCAAATCAGTGCGGGTGCCGGGAATCTGGCGGGAGGAATTGTCGTACTGCTCGACCTTGATATTGTCCTTGTCCAGAGCGATGAACTCCCGGCGGTTACGGCCGATGGTCAGGCTGGAATGGGGCTGCACGAAACGGTGGATGGAGATGGCGCCTTCCCGGCCTGCAGCAATGGCATCGATGGCGAACTTGGGACCGGTGTAAACGTCGCCGCCCACGAAAACATCGGGCTCGGCGGTCTGATAAGTCAGACTGTCGGCAACCGCGCCGTTGCCCCGGCCCAGCTCTACCTTGGAGCCCTTCAGCAGGTCGCCCCACAGGATGCTCTGGCCGATGGACAGGAACACCCGGTCACACTTGACGGTCTGGGTATCATTTTCATCATAAGTGGGAGCGAAGCGGCCTTCTGCATCCCAGACGCTGACGCAGCGCTTGAAGACGATGCCGGTGACCTTGCCGTTTTCGGTAAGGATTTCCTTGGGGCCCCAGCCGCAGTCGATGGTCACATCCTCTTCCAGAGCTTCTGCGATTTCCTCCTCGGAGGCGGGCATCTTATCCCGGGGCTCCAGGCAGAACATGGAAACGGATTCTGCGCCGCAGCGGCCTGCGGTTCTTGCCACGTCGATGGCCACGTTGCCGCCGCCAACCACCACTGCCTTGCCGGTTACAGCGTAGGATTCATCCGCACCGACGGTACGCAGGAAATCAACAGCGGTCATAACACCTTCCGCATCCTCGCCGGGGATATTGGCCTTCTTGCCGCCCTGGCAGCCGATGGCGATGTAGAATGCCTTGTAGCCTTGCTCGCGCAGCTGGTCAAGGGTCACATCCTTGCCCACTTCGATGCCGCACTTGATCTCCACGCCCATGGCCTTGATGATCTCGATTTCCGCGTCGATAACGTCCTTCTCCAGCTTAAAGCTGGGGATGCCGTAGCGGAGCATGCCGCCGGGCTTTTCATTCTTTACAAAGATCACGGGGGAGTAGCCCTTTTCCGCCAGATAGAAGGCGCAGCTTAAGCCCGCGGGGCCTGCGCCGATGATGGCGACCTTCTCCGGGAAGTAGCCGTTCAGAGAAGGCACGACCTTCTTGGGGATAAACCGGGTTTCCGCGTTCAGATCCTGCTGAGCGATGAATTTCTTCACCTCGTCGATGGCGATGGCCTGGTCGATAGAGCCTCTGGTGCAGGCATCCTCACAGCGGCGGTTACAGATGCGGCCGCAGATAGCAGGCAGAGGATTGTCTTTTTTGATAAGAGCCAGAGCCTCGGTGTAGCGGCCCTGGGCGGCCATCTTCAGATAGCCCTGGACAGCAATGTGGGCAGGACAGGCGGTCTTACAGGGGGCAGTACCGGTGTCATAGCAGTTGATACGGTTGTTGTCCCGGTAGTTCTCGTCCCACATGTGGGGGCCCCACTTCTGCTCAGAGGGCAGGGGCATCTTGGGATATTCCACCTGCTTGCCGTCCTTGGTGCACAGCTTCTGGCCCAGCTTGACAGCACCGGCGGGGCAAACCTCCACGCACTTGCCGCATGCAACGCAGTCATCCTTTTCCACTCTGGCAACGTAGGCACTTCTGGACAGGTTGGGGGTATTGAACAGCTGAGAGGTTCTCAGCGCGTAACAGACGTTGATGTTGCAGTTGCAGATGGCGAAGATCTTGTCAGCGCCATCGATGTTGGTGATCTGGTGGACAAAGCCGTTTTCCTCGCCCTTACGGAAGATCTCCAGGGCCTCTTCCTTGGTGATGTAGCGGCCACCCTTGCCGGTTTCCACAACGTAGTCGGCCATATCGCCCACGGCGACGCACCAGCCTTCGGGGTCATCGGCACAGCCTTCATCAAAGGTCAGGCGGGATTTGCGGCAGGAACAGGGGGAGGCGGCATACTTGCCCTCGTACTTATCCAACCAATGGGAGATGTGCTCCACAGAGATGGACTGGTTCTCGGTTTCGATGGCCTTTTCCACGGGGATGACGTGCATGCCGATGCCGGCACCTCCGGGAGGCACCATGGGGGTGACCTTTTCCAGAGGCAGGCGGCTCATCCGCTCGAAGAAGCGACCCATTTCGGGATACTTCTTCAAAATGGTATCGTTCATGTTGGTGAACTCTGCGCTGCCGGGAACGAACATGGGCAGCACCCACTGCTTGGTACGGGTGGGGTTCTCCCAGTTATATTCCAGGATGCCCATGAAGGACATATCCCCCAGAATTTTCTCCAGTTCTCCCTCGGTCTTGCCGGTGAGCTTTATCATGTCCGCCATGGTCTTGGGCTGGCGAACGCCCATCTTCAGGGCAACCTCTGCCTGCTCATCGGTCAGCAGCATGGCAAGACCCCAGTATTCGGGATCGTACTTGTTCAGCTTCTGGAAGCCCAGCTTTACGGGGATGCGGTTGGTGATCATCTTGCCCAAGTCAAGAATGATCTGTCTGGGTTCTTCCTTTTCCACAAAGTCGGGATGGAACCCTGCTAAATAGTCAGACATCGTTTATTCTCCTTTCCAGTTTCGAACTTCTTCTTTCAGCCAGTTGGCCACGGCTTCCGTGCCTTCACCGGTTTTGGCGCAGATGGGGAAGATTTTTGCCTTGGGGTTACGCATATGGATGTATTCGGTGCATTTTTCAAAATCGAAATCAAAATAAGGTGCTACGTCAATCTTATTGATCAGCACGGTATCACAGACCTGGAACATCAGCGGGTATTTCAGCGGTTTGTCGTGGCCCTCCGGCACAGAGAGGATCGCCATGTTCTTGACTGCACCGGTGTCGAACTCGGCAGGACAAACCAGATTGCCTACGTTTTCCAGCACCACCAGGTCTGCTTCGCCGGCATCCAGTCCCTCCAGACCCTGACGGGTCATGGCGGCGTCCAGATGGCACATACCGCCGGTGTGCAGCTGAATCGCTTTGGCACCGGTGGCGGCAATGGTTTTGGCATCCACATCCGAATCAATGTCTGCCTCCATAACCCCGATTTTCAGATCCGCTTTCAGCAAATCGATGAGCCGGGTCAGGGTGGTGGTCTTGCCGCTTCCGGGGGAGGACATCAGGTTCAGTAGATAGATTCCCTTTTCCTTCAGTTCTGCCCGAAGCTTGTCGGCCTGGGCATCGTTGTTGGCAAAGACGCTTTGCTTGACCTCCAGAATTCTTACCTGTTCCAAAAGCATCGCTCCTTTCTGGTCATACCAGTGAAATGATATGTTTCTACTGATTATAGTTTAAGTTTATATTGGGGAACTGTCAATTCACTACAGAAAAATCTATATTTTAACGGAAATTTGCGTATTGAAATTCGACAGGTTGCATGATAAAATGAAATTGTGGTATGTGGTATAACCAAAACATTTGCAGGAGGAAGCACCATGAACTTCGAACCGCTGTATGCGCCCAGTTTGAAAGACCTGTTTGTACAGAAACTGCAGGGTATGATTCTATCC
>JAZSHO010000052.1:0-4789 GCA_045533345.1 Faecousia sp.
TGCGCTTGGCGTTGTCTTTGGCATCGTTCACCGCCTGGGGAATTACTTCTACTCCGATGACCTTGCCTGCGGCAGAAGCCATGGCCAGGGTGATGGTGCCTACACCGCAGTACAGGTCCAGCACCAAATCGTTTTTCGTAATCTCTGCCTGGGAAATGGCGGCTTCATACAGCCGCTGGGCCTGGTGGTGGTTCACCTGGTAGAAGGACCGGGGGGACAGCCGGAAGGTAAGGCCACAGAGGGTGTCCTCAATGCAGCCGGGGCCGTGGAGGGTGATAAACTTGTCCCCCAGGACCGTGTTGCCCTTTTTGGTGTTCACGGACAGCACCAGAGTAGTGAAGCCGGGGATATTATGCAGCCGCTTCAGCAGTTCGTCGGCATGGGGCAGTTTGTCGCCATTGCACACCAGGCACACCAGAATCTGGCCGGACACCACGCCCCGTCGGACGTAGATGTGCCGCAGCAGGCCCTTGTGGGCAGTTTCGTCGTAAACGGTGACGCGGAATTGGTTTACATAATCCATAACCGCATCCTTGACAGCGTCGGTTTCCTCGGGAAGAATGAGGCACCGGGCGTTTTCTACCACCTCGTGGGTGCCTGAGCGGAAGAAGCCTGCATAGGCCCGGCCCTTTTTCTGTGCCACGGGATACTGGGCCTTGTTCCGGTAACCGTAGCAGCTGGGGGCGGAGAGAATGGGGACCTCTTCCAGATTTTCACCGCCCAGACGGTTGAGGCAGGTCTTGACCCGCTCCGCCTTTAGCCGGGCTTCCTCGTCATAGTCCATGTGCCAGAAATCGCAGCCGCCGCAGCTGCTGGAAATAGGACATTCCCGCTGGACCCGATGGGGGGATTTATCCGGAATTTCCACGATTTTTCCGGCGGCCCAGGTCTTCTGGGCTTTCTCAATGCGGACCCGGACTTTTTCTCCGGCGATGGCATTGGGGATAAACACGGCACAGCCCTCGATGTGGGCCACGCCTTGGCCCTCGGAAGTATAGTCCGTGATGACGGTTTCGTAAATTTGATTTTTGATGAGCATAGTATCCTCCGTGCAGATAACGATGCTGTCATCGCGAACCAGTCCGCAGACTGGTGTGGCGATCCCCTAAGGTTTCCGGGTATGTCCGGGGGATTGCCACGTCGGGGCGTTGCCCCTCCTCGCAATGACACATTAAAAATTATAAAATCACTTCCATACCCACTTTTTGGGGCTTGAGACCACACTTTTCGTAGAATCGCATGGCTCCGTCATTGCCGGACCAGACATTCAAGGTCACCGCGTCGCAGTGCAGTTCCCGGGCATAGTCCAGTACCTTTTGGTACAGCGCCCCGGCGATGCCCCGACCCCGCAGGGTTTCCTCCACGCACAGGTCGTCGATGTACAGCACCTTCCGGTCACAGAGGACCGGGTCATTTTCTGTGATCTGCAGGATGCAGAATGCATAGCCTGCCACCTTACCGTCCAGTTCCGCAATCAAAATGGGGCGGCTGGGGTCTTTCAGCAGAGCGGAAAGGGCCGCCTCGTCATATTTCTGGGCCCCGGCCCGGAACAGGTCCGGGCGAATCTGATGGTGGACTTCCCCCACCTGCTTCAGCAGTTCGATCATGCCGGGAATATCCCGGTCACAGGCAAAACGAATATGCATAAGGAACACTTCCTTTTGTGAGGTAAACTATTGTTTGTGGGGATGGCCCCACGGCCAATGCGCACGAACTTCGGCAGAAGTCTTCACCCGTTACCTCTGCCCGGTAACGATACTGCGGTGATAAATTATTGTTTATACGCACTAATTAAAATGCATGTCATCGCGAACCATCCCGCAGGATGGTGTGGCGATCCCCTATGGTTTCCGGGAGTGTTTGGGGGATTGCCACGCCAGTGTGTGCACTGGCTCGCAATGACATACTTCTTTTTTACTACTCATATAAACTACAATTTATCTTACCATAAAAAGTGGTATTGGTAAAGCCGCAGAAAAAGCAAAATCCGCGGCTAACGGCCGCGGATTCTGCAACAAGAAAAGAGGAGAGGAAAAAATGAAAAAGATAGATTGAATCGTTTGATATTATTCTAACTTTTAATTGTGAAGAAAAAAAGCGGGAAATTATTAAAAGAGTATGAAGTTCTGTGAAAGAAAATTGTTTTCACCCGATGGACTTTACTTTTCTGCCCCGATGGATTATGATGGAGAAAAGGAGGAATGAACATGAACCGATATTTTCCCGAAATGAAAAAGAACTTTGGCTTCGGCTGTATGCGCTTCCCGATGGATGGGGAGCAGGTGGATGTAGCGGCTACCGAGGCGATGGTGGATGCCTTCCTGGCCGCGGGCTTCAACTATTTTGACACCGCCCGGCCTTACCACGGCGGCAACAGTGAATCCGTGCTGAAGCAGGTGCTGACCAGCCGCTATCCCCGTGACAAATATCTGCTGACCAACAAGCTGTCCCCCACCTGCTTTGAGAAAGAAGAGGAGATTCTGCCTTTCTTCGAATCTCAGTTGGAGCGCTGCGGCGTGGAGTATTTTGATTTCTACCTGTTCCATGCCAATTCCGCGGTGCGGCACCAGAAATTTACCGAGACCCGCAGCTACGAAATCGTCAAGGAACTGAAAACTCAGGGCAAGATTCGCCACATCGGCACCTCTTTCCACGACAGCGCGGAAGTGCTGGACCGGATCCTGACAGATGTGCCGGAAATCGAAGTGGTACAGCTGCAGTTCAACTATGTGGACTACGAGGACCCCAACGTCCAGAGCCGGGCCTGTTATGAGGTCTGCCGCAAGCACGGCAAGCCTGTGCTGGTCATGGAGCCCGTCAAGGGCGGTTCTCTTGTGAACCTGCCTCCCAAGGCTATGGAATTGCTTTCCAATAGTCCCGCCAGCTACGCCCTGCGGTACGCCGCGGGCTTCGAGGATATCGTCATGGTCCTGTCCGGCATGAGCAATATGGAGCAGGTCCTGGACAATATCCGCACCATGGCAGATTTTAAGCCCCTGTCCGAGGCCGAGCAGGAGATCATCGGCAAGGTCCGGACCCTCTACCAGGCCCAGCACAAGATTCCCTGCACTGCCTGCCGTTACTGCACTGACGGCTGCCCCGCGGGCATCGATATCCCCGCCCTCTTCGCCTGCCTCAATGAAAAGCGGGCCGGAAACGAGGCGGATTACGATAAATTTGAAGTCAAGGCCGATGCCTGCGTGGAATGTGGCCAGTGCGAAGCAGAATGCCCCCAGCATTTGCAGATTCGGCAGCTGCTGAAGGAAGTCCATAAGGCGTTTTGACAGGGAAAGCTACAACTGTGGAATCCTCGGTTACTTTGCATTCTGCATTTTACATTTGATAAAAAACCTCCCTTCGGAAGTTTCCGAAGGGAGGTTTTTTATCAATACATACCGCCCTGGGCGGCAGCTGCGGCCATGGCGGCGTCAGCAGCGGGATCGGGCTTGTCCACCACCAGAGATTCGGTGGTCAGAACGCAGCCGGCGATGGAGGCGGCATTTTCCAGAGAGGAACGGGTGACCTTGGTGGGGTCAACGATGCCGTTTGCGATCATGTCGCAGTATTCCTCGGTGTAGGCGTTGTAGCCGTAGCCGATCTTACCGGAGTTCTTGATCTTCTCGTAAACCACGCTTTCGTCCACACCGGCGTTCTCTGCGATCTGGCGGATGGGAGCCTGCAGAGCGGAGGCGATGATCCGGGCGCCGGTCTTCTCGTCGCCATGCAGGGTAGCGATCAGCTCCTCATCAGCGGCAACAGCGTTGACCTGGGCGGTGCCGCCGCCGGCCACGATGCCTTCCTCAACGGCGGCACGGGCAGCATTCAGCGCGTCTTCCACTCTCAGCTTCTGCTCCTTCATGGCAACCTCAGTCTGGGCGCCGACCTTGATAACGGCAACACCGCCGCTGAGCTTAGCCAGGCGCTCCTGCAGCTTCTCCCGATCGTAGTCGGAAGTGGTGGTAGCGATGGCGGAGCGGATCATGTGGGCGCGAGCGGCAATGGCCTCGGGGGCGCCGTCGCCGTCGACGATGGTGGTGGTGTCCTTGTTGACCACGATCTGACGGCAGTGGCCCAGATCGGTCAGCTGGGTGTCAGCCAGTTCCATGTTCAGCTGGCTGGAGATCACGGTGCCGCCGGTGAGGACAGCGATGTCCTGCAGCATTTCCTTGCGGCGGTCGCCGAAGCCGGGAGCCTTGACGCAGACGATGTTGAAGCGGCCCTGGAGACGGTTCAGCAGCAGGGTGGCCAGAGCGTCACCTTCCACATCTTCTGCGATGATCATCATCTTCCGGCCGGCCTTGACGATGGGCTCCAGAATGGGCAGGATCTCCTGAATGGCGGCGATCTTCTTGTCGGTGATCAGAATATAGCAGTCGTCCAGAACGGCTTCCATCTTATCGGTGTCGGTGACCATGTAGGGGGAGATGTAGCCCCGGTCGAACTGCATACCTTCCACCACATCCAGGCCGGTCTCGGCGGTCTTGGATTCTTCGATGGTGATAACGCCTTCGGTACCGACCTTCTCCATAGCCTCGGCGATCAGTGCGCCGATGGACTCGTCACCGGAGGAAACAGCGCCGACTCTGGCGATGGCAGCGGAATCTTCCACGGGAACGGAGTGGGACTTGATGGCCTCTACAGCGGCGCTTACTGCCTTGTCGATGCCCTTGCGCATGACCATGGGGTTGGCGCCGGCGGACAGGTTCTTCAGACCCTCCCGGGTGATGGCCTGGGCCAGAACGGTAGCGGTGGTGGTGCCGTCACCGGCAACATCGTTGGTCTTGGTAGC
>JAZSHO010000080.1:0-4630 GCA_045533345.1 Faecousia sp.
ACCTGACCCTCTGAAATGATACCGCCGCCCACACCGGTACCCAGTGTGGCAAAAACCATATTCCGTCAGTCCTTGCCGCCGCCCATCCAGCACTCGCCCAAGGCGGCAACGGTGGCATCGTTACCGGCCTTTACGGGAAGACCGGTGAGCTGGGATAGGGTATCGCTGATGTTAAACACGCCCCAGCCTAAGTTGATACATTTATTGACAACGCCTTCATGGCTGACAGGGCCGGGAACACCGATGCCAATGCCCAGCACAGCAGTATCCGCAATTTTGTTGGCATCCATAAATTCCCGGATGGATGCAGCGATGTCCGGCAGAATCTGCTTGCCGCCATTGGCGGTAACAGTGGGGATCTCCCATTTTTCCAGCATGGTGCCGATTTCATCAAAATAAGCGATCTTCACGGTGGTGCCGCCAAGGTCAACGCCAAAACCATATTTCATAGTGGATTCCTCCTAAATAAACTTCTACCTCTATTATACATACCGCATCGAAAAATGCCAGAGGAAAATAAAAAAATCTGCCGCCCTATGGGACGGCAGATGCTTCAATTCAAGGTCAGTCTGTTTCGCTCCAATGCCTTGCGGATGGCAACGGCCAGGATAGGGGCGCAGATGATGGCCACAGCCGCATTGAAAACGGTGGCAGGCAGCTTTCCGATGACAGACAGCAGCGCTGCTTCCGGTGCAAAGCCCTGGACAATGATGGGCTTGAGGTAGCTTTTGATCAGGTATAAAACGGCATAGACCACAGCGCCGGCGGAAGTAGCCAAGGCAGCTTTCATGTAGCCCCATTGTTTTTTGCCAAAACCAATCACCAGGCCGGCAGCCACACCGTAGGCACCCTTCATCAGGAAGGTCAGCCAGCATTCGGCGATGTAGGCAGGATTCATCATATCGTAAATGGCAGAACCCAGACCTGCCGCAGCACCGCCCAGCCAGGGTCCCAGGAGAATGCCGGAAAGGGCGCAGAAAATGTTGCCCAGATGAAAGGAAGTATTTCCGCCGATATCCATGGGCAGAGTAATGCGCAAAGCAGAGCCCACCGCCACCAACGCAGCCATCAGCGCGGCAAAGACGATTTTCCTTGTGGAAACAGTTTGGTTTTTTTGCATGATGCTTCCTCCTTTCCTTTGATATGCCTATTATATGCCAATCTGGTAATAAATACAGTGCCAAAATTATAACATAAAATAATGCCAGTTTTCAAGGCTTCTCATATTTTACCAAAACAACAGGAATTCTTAATAGATTCCAAAAGACTTTTGCCTTTTGCTGTGCTATAATGACCCAAAGCAAAGGAGGAAACATCCTTGGAAACCACAAAGAGAAAAATAAAAATTCTTCCCTGGATTCTTGCAGCCGTACTGCTTCTGGGGTTGGCGATCGGTGCCAAGAGCATCTGGTATGCCTGGTTGGACCTGTCCTTTTACTGGACCGAGCGCAGCGAAACAGAATTGATGGTGAAAGCCTACGCAGAAGAAATGGGCATCTCCATCGGCGAGTATCCCAAAAGCTTGATTGCCCTTCTGGAACGGAATCCGGAAACAAAGGATTTTGTGCTGAAGTATCCCTTCCAAAAGACCCAGAACATTCGGATTCCGGAATTTGAGGATCCCGATACCATTCCTCTGTTTCTCCAATGGGATACCCGCTGGGGCTATGAGAAATATGGCAGCGATTTTCTGGCGATCACCGGCTGCGGGCCTACCTGTCTTGCCATGGCAGGCTGGTATCTGACGGGAAATGAAAATATGACACCCCACCAAATCGCTCAGTTTGCGGAGAAAAACGGCTACTATGAACCGGGCTACGGTTCCTCCTGGACCCTCATCAGCGAAGGTGCGGAGGAATTGGGACTGACCGCAACAGAGCTTCCTCTGGTAAAAAAGAAAATGGTGGACGCGGTGGAAAGCGGCTGTCCTGTGATTCTGGCCATGGGTGCGGGAGCTTTTACCACCACCGGCCATTACATTGTTCTCACCGGAGTGGAGGATGGGGCCTTCCGGGTCAATGACCCCAACAGCATTGTCAATTCCGGGAAGCTGTGGACCTATGAAGAAATCGAGCACCAGATCCGGAACATCTGGAAGCTTTCCATAGAATAACAATTGCCGCAGAGGTTTCCCTCTGCGGCTTCCTTTTACAAAATCAGACAGATCAAGCCCGTGGCCCCTTCGTTGACGATGCGGGTCAAGGTGCCCCGGAATTTCTCCCGGACATCCTCCGGAAGGCGGATCAATTTGGCTGTCAGTCCTTCCTGCAGCAGATCATATACAGATTTTCCAAAGATGTTGCTCTCCCACAACTTCTCCGGATCCTGCTCCGTCAGACGGCTGACCAGGTCCTTGGACTGCTGCTCATCCCCTACCATGGGGCTGATTTCCGTGTCGATATCTACCCGGACCATGTGAATAGAGGGTGCGCCCGCTTTCAGCTTCACCCCAAAGCTGCCGCCTTTGCGCAACACTTCCGGGGATTCCAGCTTCATTTCCCCCGCCGAGGGCATCACGACACCGTAGCCTGTGGCTTTCGCAGAGGACAGGGCATCGGAAATTTTGTCATACTCCTGCTTCATGGCGCTAAGCTCCATCAGCAAGGACAGCAGCTGGCCGTCATTTTCAATGGTCATTCCCGCTTTGCTGCTGAGGATTTCATAAAACAAGGCTTCCGGGAAGGCCAACGCACAAACTACCGTGCCATCGGACAAATCCACGCTGCGCAAGGTGTAATCCTGCACTTGGGGCAGTTCCCGCAGGTGGGAAAGGATTTCCTCTGCCTGGCCCAGATTGCCGATTTCTCCTGCCCGTTCCAGCAAGGCTTGATACAGCGTAGCCTTTACCGGATGCTCCGGCTCCAGAGCATCCATCCACCGGGGCAAGTGAATCCGCAGTTCCGACATGGGGAACGTATACAGCAAAGCCTTCAGCAAATTCCCGATGCCTTCCGTATCCAAAGCCTGGCAATCAGCAATTACGGGCTGAACGCCGTATTCCTTATAAATATGGTTTTTTACCGCGTTTGCTGCCTCTCCTTGGGGATTTCGGGAATTTATAATAACAAGGTAGGGCTTTCCCGTGGTGCCCATATCGTGAATGGCCCGTTTTTCTGCCGCGATGTAATCTTCCCGGGGAATATCCGTGACGGTACCGTCGGTGGTTACCACGATGCCGATGGAGCAGTGGCCCTCCATGACTTTTTTTGTTCCCAGTTCCGCCGCTTCGGTCATCGGAATTTCATGGTCGAACCAGGGGGTGGTGACCATCCGGGGGACACCCTCTTCTTCGGCTCCCACGGCACCATTCACCATATAACCCACGGAGTCGATAAACCGTACCCGAAGTTTTGCTTTCCCGTCTGGGGAAATCTCCACCGCTTCTTCCGGGACAAATTTGGGTTCCGAGGTCATGATGGTTTTTCCGCTGCCGCTCTGGGGCAGTTCATCCCTGGCCCGTTCCCGTCGGTGGGGATCGGATATGCCGGGAATCACCAGTTCTTCCATGACCCGTTTGATAAACGTGGATTTTCCGGTACGTACCGGTCCCACCACACCAATATAGACATTGCCGCCGGTCCGCTGGGCGATGTCCTGATAAATGCTATCCATAGCCAGCCTCCTTCTCGGCAGGAGAAGGCTCCTGCCATGGGTTTACAACAAGGTATGTCCCCGCTGCGGGATTTAGAACGCCAAAGCGCAATCTCGAGTTTCACCACAAGATGCTGTGTTTTTTCTTTGAAATTTTCAAAGATTTTGTAAAAATAACATTTGACAAATGACACAAAACCCTATATAATATCTAGGCACGACTGTGAGAAAGGGGGATACTATGCTGTTAGGACTGTCCAAGATCATTGATTGTCCCGGCGCATCGGTACCTTTTTCCACCAGCGTGGATCTTAGTGATCTTTGCTACGGTGTAAGCTATCCGGTGACCGAGCCTGTGAAGGCAGAGGGAACCGTGCGGAACACCGCAGGCGTTCTGATGATGAAAGGTGAAATCACCACCTGCATCCATGGCACCTGCGACCGCTGCGCCAACGACTTCGACCGGGAGATCAACTTCCCCCTGGACGTGGTTCTGGTGACAGAGATGGCCAACGAAGAAAACGAAGATGAATGGGTATTCCCTCTGGAGGGAGACAGCGCCGATCTGGATGATATTGTACGGACCGTTTTCGTCCTGAATCTGGATTCCAAGCTGCTGTGCAAGGAGGACTGTAAGGGTCTTTGCCACCGCTGTGGCAAAAACTTGAATGAAGGTCCCTGCAATTGCCAGAAGGAGCTCGATCCCCGATTTGCTGCTTTGAAGCAGCTTCTTGAGAACAAGTAATTCCAATTATGCTGTTAAAAGCAGTTTGACCAAGGAGGTGTCACCATGGCTGTCCCTAAGTGTAAAGTGTCCAAGGCCCGCCGCGATAAGCGCCGTGGCTCCAACTGGAAGCTGTCCGCTCCCAGCGTTGCGGTTTGCCCCAAGTGCGGCGAGCCCGTCATGCCCCACAGAGCTTGCAAGGCTTGCGGTACCTACAAGAACCGTCAGGTCCTGGCTGTTGAGGCTGAGTAAGACTACAGCGGAAATGCAAGAGGAAGGCTTCTGCCTTCCTCTTTTTCCGTTTTACGGAAAGAA
>JAZSHO010000059.1:0-5439 GCA_045533345.1 Faecousia sp.
CGCAAGGTCATCGCCGGCTACTGGCAGGACGAGAAGGTCCTCAAGCGCATCGGCGACTGGATGAAGGTAGCCGTTGGTGTTGCCGTCAGCAAGACCATGAAAGTTATGCGCTTCGGCGACAATATGCGTGAGGTCGCCGTCACCGAGGGTGACAAGGTGGAAGTCCAGACCAAGCTGGGCTGGCAGGTGAACACCTGGGCGGTCGGCGATCTGGTCAAGGAAATGAATGCCGTAACCGAGGAAGAGATCGACACTCTGATGGCGGAGTACGAATCCAAGTACGAGATCAATACGCCCAATGTTGCCGCCATCCGCTACCAGGCAAGAGAAGAAATCGCCATGAAGAAGATGCTGGACGTAAACGGCTGTCAGGCCTTCTCCAACACCTTCCAGGACCTGTACGGCATGGAGCAGCTGCCGGGTCTTGCTTCTCAGCATCTGATGGCCCAGGGCTACGGCTACGGCGGCGAGGGCGACTGGAAGGTCAGCGCCATGACTGCCATCCTGAAGGCCATGGGCGAAGGTGGCAACGGCGCTTCCGCATTCATGGAAGACTATACCTACCACCTGGTGGAAGGCCAGGAGTATTCCCTGGGCGCTCACATGCTGGAGGTCTGCCCCTCTCTGGCAGATCCCAACGGTAAGATCAAGATCGAGACCCACCACCTGGGTATCGGCATGAACGAGAAGGATCCTGCCCGTCTGGTATTCGAGGGTAAGGAAGGAGACGCGATTGTGGTCTCCCTGGTGGATATGGGCGGCCGTCTGCGGCTCATCGTCCAGGATATCGTCTGCGTCAAGCCGATTCTCCCCATGCCCAACCTGCCCGTTGCCCGTGTTATGTGGAAAGCAATGCCCAATCTGACCGACGGTGTGGAATGCTGGATCACCGCAGGCGGCGCCCACCACACCGTGCTGTCCTACGACGTTACCGCAGAGCAGATGCGGGACTGGGCCAAGATGATGGACATTGAATGTGTCCACATCACCAAGGACACAACCGTGGAGGCTCTGGAGAAGGAACTGTTCCTCAACGATCTGGCCTGGAAGCTGAAGTAAGGCTCCGTCATAAAACATACAACCGCCCATGGACTGCAATGGTCCCTGGGCGGTGTTTTTTGAAAAAGAATACGTTTTTAATATTTTACAAACATTTCGTAAAACAAAAGGCAACAAGCCGGGTGTATGATTCAGCCATCAAATAAAACAAAAGGAGATACAGGACATGGCAAAGTTTGCAGACCGGATGGATAAGATCGCAGAGGGCGTTACCCA
Organism: Faecousia sp.; assembly: GCA_045533345.1. Lineage (GTDB taxonomy): Bacteria > Bacillota > Clostridia > Oscillospirales > Oscillospiraceae > Faecousia. The sequence goes on from JAZSHO010000059.1 coordinate 1,276, forward strand.
GGGCTACCAGAAAATTGAGGATGGCGTTGTGGGCGGCTATAAGAAGATCGAGGACGGCGTCGTCGGCGGCTACAAGAAGATCGAAGACGGTGTGGTAGGCGGTTTCACCAAGATGACCGAGCGCATCGTGGACCACTACAACAACAATGAGGGCAAGGTGGTTGAAAAGATCAGCGACAAGGTCGTGGATGGCTTCAACAAAATTTCCGACAAGTTCGTGGACACCTTCCTGGCCAAGGAGGGCGAAACCGTTGAGGAGGCCAAGGCCCGTCTGACCAAGGAACAGGAGTAAGGAGCACATCATGAACAAGGAAGGGAAGACCGTTCTGAAGAAGACGGTAAAAATTGCAGGTGTGACCTGCTTTGCGCTGGGCGGTGCCGCGCTGATTGCCAGCGGTGCTGCGCTGAAGGCACTGGCAGAGGGTGCCAAATTCACCAGGGATTCCGTCAAGAAGATCCTGGAGGAAAAGCCCCGGGAAGAGGCAGCGGAGGTTGCAGAAGCCGAAGCCGTCAGCCCGGAGGAGACTGTACCCGAGGAAACCGTTGAGGTGGTGGAAACCCGGGAAACGGTAGAGGAAGCAAAATAAAAAGTGCCCCCGATGAAATTTCATCGGGGGCTTGTGTCGTTTACAGGGACTGGGTGATTTCGGAGATCTTCACCGTGCGGCGCTCTTTCATGGCCTTCTGAGCGGCGATGCCAACCACAGCGTTCATGAGGCCGTCCCGGATGCCTGCGGTGACTTCCGTGTCGTGTTCGATGGCATCCACAAAGCGGATGATTTCCTCGGCGTAGGCGGTCTTGTACCGCTCCAGGAAGAAGCCGTCGGGCTTGGGGCCGATGATGCCGTTGCTGGTGGCGATGGTGGTCCGGGTGGGGGTCTGGTTTTCCGCATAGGCCATGCCCTTGCTGCCAAACACCTCTACCCTCTGGTCGTAGCCGTAGCTGCACTGGCGGGAGTTTTCGATGGTAACGATGGCACCGTTTTCCATGATCAGCGTTACTACGCCGATGTCAATGTCCCCGGCCCGGCCGATTTCCGGATCGATCCGGCAGGCACCGGCTGCCATGACCTCCACCGGCTCGCAGCCCATGAGGAAGCGGCTCAAATCGAAATCATGGATGGTCATGTCCAGAAACAGACCGCCGGAGGTTTTGATGTAGCTGACCGGAGGGGGTGCAGGGTCCCGGGAGGTGATTCGGACCAGATAAGGATCGCCCACGGTACCGTCGGCAATGGCACGGCGGATGGCACCGAAGCTTTCGTCCATCCGCTGGTTGAAGCCCACCTGGTATTTCAGCTTGGTACCCTTTAAGGCTTCTTCCACCTGATAGATCTCTCCCAGGGTCAGCGCCACAGGCTTTTCGCAGAAGACGTGCTTCCCTGCGGCAATGGCCTCCAGGGAGTACTTGGTGTGCATATCCGTGGAGGTGCAGATGAACACGGCGTCGATATCGCTGCGGTCCAGAATGTCCCGGTAGTTGTCGGAAATCTCCCGGATGCCCATTTGGGCCGCCCAGCTGCGCTTGAAATCATTGGGGGAACGGTCTGCAATGGCCACCAGATTGGCGCTGGGTACACGCTTTGTGATGGTTTCCGCATGGACCCTGCCGATTCTGCCGGCACCGATGATGCCAATGTTGATCATGGGATGTCCTCCTTTATCGCTGTTATATTTTTATTATACCATATAAATGTATCCATTGCAATTATGCAAAAAATGCATATTTTTTGGGATAAAACAGGAAATTTCCCGGACAGACAAAGGGGGATTTCAAATAAAAAAGTGGGATATGAAGCCTTGCGGCAGGGGAAAGGCGCAATTTCTTTTGTGAAATACACAAGATAATTGGAAAAAGCATGATGAATTTTTGCTATTTATACGAAAATGTGAAAAGAATATTAATTTTCTTTGCATTTTCGGATAACCTGTGATAAAATCTCCACAAGTCCTCGTGATAAAGACGTTGGTTCTTAACACAAAGACACTTAATAGGAGGTAATAAAATGAAAAGACTGATTGCTATGATGCTGGCTCTGGTCATGGTTCTGGCTCTGGCCGCTTGCGGCGGTTCCAGCGCTCCTGCTACCGAAGCTCCCGCAACTGAGGCTCCCGCTACCGAGGCTCCCTCTGTTGAGGAAGTTGCAGATTCCGTTGCTGAGAATGCATCCAACGACAACTGGAAGATCGCTGTTCTGACCGGCACCGTCTCCCAGGGTGAGGAAGAGTTCCGCGCTGCTGAGAAGGCTATCGCCACTTGGGGTGCTGACCACATCATCACCGCTACTTATCCCGACAACTTCATGTCCGAAATGGAGACCACCGTTTCTACTCTGGTTGGCTTCGCTTCTGACCCCGATGTCAAGGCTATCGTTATGTGCCAGGCTGTTCCCGGCGCAAAGGCTGGCTTCGACAAGATCCGTGAGATGGGCCGCGACGACATCCTGCTGATCGCCGGCACTCCCCAGGAAGACCCCGCTGTTATCGCCGGCGCTGCTGACATCGTTATGTACGCTGACGAAGTTGCACAGGGCGACACCATCATGGAAACCTGCGCTAACTGGGGCATCGACGTTCTGATCCACTACTCCTTCCCCCGTCACATGGCTATGGAGCTGATCGTTGGCCGTCACGAGCTGATGCAGCAGAACGCTGACGCTCTGGGCATCGAGCTGGTCGACGTTACCGCTCCCGACCCCACCGCTGAGGCTGGCCTGTCCGCTTCCCAGCAGTTCATCCTGGAGGATGTTCCCCAGCAGCTGGCTAAGTACGAGGGCAAGAAGGTCGCTTTCTTCACCACCAACTGCGGTATGCAGCCCTCTCTGCAGGCTGCCTGCCTGGATGAGCCCAACGCTTACTATCCCCAGCCCTGCTGCCCCAGCCCCTACCATGCATTCCCCGCTACCCTGGGTCTGGAGCTGGAAATCGGCGGCGATGACGAAGCTGCTCTGAAGCAGATCGCTGCTAAGCTGGCTGAGCATGACGCTGTGGGCCGCTTCTCCACCTGGGCACCCCCCGTTGCAATGTCCATCCTCGACCTGGGCGTTGAGTACGCTAAGGGCTACCTCGATGGCACCATCACTTCCCGCAACGATGCCGATGTTCTGGCACAGCTGATGGAAGCCAAGGTTCCCGGCGCAAAGCTGGCTAACTACACCGACGCCAAGGGCACCACCTTCGACAACTACTACACTGTCCTGCTGGCTCCCGTTGACTTCAACGACTACCTGAACTAATCTCAAAGCAACATAAATCCCGACGGGTCCTCTCGCTTTGCGGGAGGACCCGCCTTACCCGTTGGGACATCCATCCTGATGTCGGATGAAAGGTATTAAAAAGCTTTTGTGCCTTCCCGGAAGGTAAAGGATCTCACGGTGTTATCCGTCAGAGCTATGCTTTGGCTGTTTCATATTTTTCATTGGATATTAGAATAAATAAGGAGGAACGGAGAGAATGCAAAACGAATTCGTTTTGGAAATGAAGCACATCGGTAAGACCTATGGCAGCAATACCGTGCTGAGTGATGTATCTCTTTCTGTCCAACCCGGCGAAATTCATGCACTGCTGGGTGAAAACGGTGCCGGTAAGTCCACCCTGATGAACATCCTGTTCGGCATGCCGGTGATTCACGCCACCGGCGGCTTCGAGGGCGAAGTATACATGGACGGCGAAAAGGTGAATATTACATCCCCCCTGGATGCCATGCACAAGGGTATCGGCATGGTGCACCAGGAGTTCATGCTGCTGCCCGGCTTTACCATCACGGAAAACATCAAGCTGAACCGGGAAATTACCCGGCCCAATGCCTTCAGCCGGATTCTGAACAAAAATCTGGAAACCCTGGATACTAAGCACATGGCTTCCGATGCCCGCAAGGCACTGGACAGCGTGGCCATGGGCATTGAGGAGCATACCATGGTCCACGGTCTGCCTGTGGGTTACATGCAGTTCGTGGAAATCGCCCGTGAGATCGACAAGACCGGCGTGAAGCTTCTGGTCTTTGATGAGCCCACCGCTGTTTTGACGGAATCCGAAGCAGATCAGCTGGTGAATGTTATGAAGGCCATTGCCGCCAGCGGCATCGCCATTATCTTCATTACCCACCGTCTGGATGAGGTTATGGCAGCTTCCAACAACATTACCATCCTCCGCGACGGCAGACTG
>JAZSHO010000003.1:0-10747 GCA_045533345.1 Faecousia sp.
GTATAGCTTTTGTTCCCGTTGACATATTCCAGAACTGCTGCCAACTTTTCTTCCGGTTTGTACCTTCTTCGCTTAGACATAATATACCCCCACAAGAAACAGTTTTTCTTTTTCACTGTCTCTTATGGGGGTAGCATATCATCTGACATCCCAGAACGGACTGTGGGGTTTTCTTGCTGAAGGGCTTACTTTTGCCGGATGAATTCCGGAATCGCCAGGTGGCAATGGTGGCCCAGCCGGTCCAGGCGATTGGCAAGTTCCGCGGTGGAGAGACCTTGGCTGTCTTCGATCCAGTTGAGGATCAGCCGCATGGAGCCGGTGAAAATAAAATCGTATACGTAATCCAGATCTTCCCGGCGGTATTTGGGGAATTCCTTGCACCAGCCATCGATGATGCTGGGGCGGATCATTTTCTGGATCCGCTCGATAAACCGGGGATTGCCGTTTTTGCCCATGATGATCCGGCACAGTTCCCGGTTTTGCAGCACACCGGCAAAGAGGGTAGCCATGTAACTGGTTTCGTACCCCTCATGGAAATAAGGGTTGAACTGGGCCATGTTCTCGTCGATGAACTGCTGCTCGATTTCCATCAGCAGATCATTGGGGGTGGCGTAGTGGAGATAAAAGGTTCCCCGGTTGACCTTGGCTTCCTCACACAGTTCTTTGATGGTCACTCTGTCAATGTGCTTGGTTTGCAGGATTTTTAGTAAGGCTTGCTGTAAAACAGCCTTGGTATAGCGGACACGATTGTCTAAGTTCTCCATACTTTTCCTACCTTTAATGAACAAATTGTAAAAATGTGTTCAGAAACATACAAACAAAAAATCTTTGTATATTGATTGATTTCTACATTGTCCATTATAATGAATTTGATAAGAAAATCAACACTGTGATCAGAAAATATTACCATGTTTTTCGGTTGGTTTTCAGAATATTGAAAGGAAGAGAACTATGAAAAAAGTGAAAGATCCCAATCGCCTGCGTTTTAAGGACTATTTTGGTTCTTCTGCCATGGCTGTTGCAGAAGCAATCGGCGCCTGCATCATGACATCACTGTTTATGCTGTATCTGACCGATTACTCTGGTCTGGGCAAGCTGGGCGCCGTTCTGGGCAGTACCGTGCTGGTGTTTGCCCGTTTCTTTGACGCTGTTAACGATCCCTTGGAGGGCTGGATCATGGACCGGGCAAAGGTCGGCAAGCACGGCAAGTACCGTCCCTTCCTGCTGCTAAGTACCATTTTGATCTCCGTCGGTCTGATTGGTCTGTTCAGCATTCCCGTGGGTGAAAATCCCAATGTCATTCTGATCGGTGCGTGGGTGATTATTGCATACCTGATGTACGACATCGGCGTTGCGTTCTTTGCACTGAATCCCATGCTGCGTACTATGACCATCAATCCCGATGAGCGTGGCAAGCTGTTGATCGGTCCCCGTATGATCAGCATGATGGTCGGTATGGTGGGCGCTTCTCTGATTGCCATCATCAGCAGTGTTAACGAGGGCATTGGTAACATGCGGACCTCCTTCACCATCGTCATCACTGCCTTTGTTGGTATCGGTGCTGTGATCTCTATCATCGGTCTGGCATTGGTCAAGGAAAAGTACCATGTGGAACAGGATCCTGAAGACAAGGTTAAGCTGACCGATATCTTCGGCATGCTGAAAACCAACGGTGCCCTGCGGATCCGTTTGCTGGATGCACTGTTCTCCGGTTTCATCTGGACCTTCCTGTTTGCCACCATGACCTACTATGTCAAGTGGGCATATTGTGCAGACCTGACCACCGGTGCTGTGGATTCCTCCAAGCTGGGACTGCTGAGCCTGCTCGCCGCTATGCTGATGTTCGTCCCCCTGATCCTGGGTACCTTTATTGCTGCTCCTCTGATGAAGAAGTTTGGTTCTCCCATCAAGTTCCATCGGTTCCTGATCCTTGCCCAGAGCATTCCCTGCCTGGTGCTGTTTGCCCTGGAAATGCTGGGTGTGCTGGCGCTGTCTCCCGTTCCTTTCTTCCTCTGCGCTTTTATTACCACTGTAGCGATCGGTGCTGACTTCATTCCCGGTGAGACCATTAACATTGAATGCATGGACTATGAGATCTACAAGAACGGCCGCGACCGCTCTGCACTGTGCAATGCCTGTAACAAGTTCCTGAACAAGGCTCAGAGCGCCGTTTCCACCGTTATGGTCAGCGGCATCCTGTTGGCAATTGGCTATGAAGTTGACTCCGTTACCGATACCTTCCTGGGTGAGCTCTCCTCCATTCCCACCATGCTGACCTGGTTCATCGTGATCATGGGCCTGGTTCCCGGTATCCTGGGCATCATTGCCTGGATCTTCCTGAAGAAGTATCCTATTACCGATGAGATCCGTGCAGATATGGATCAGAAGCTGAATAAGTAATTATTAATCTCCTTATTTCTCTTATTCCAACGCGCAAGGGCGGCGGCTTATGCCGCCGCCCTCGTCGCATATTTAAATCGTCAACAAGGGTAATTGCAGTGTTGCCTATCTTTCGTTTTGCTCTGATTTAGTGATTGCATTTAAATGGGTAATTTCGCATAATGAGAAGAGAACGAAAGGCAGGAGGAATGAAAAATGGCAAAGCAATTTATGATCGGTGCAGCAACCGCTGCCCACCAGGTGGAAGGCAACAATACCCACAGTGATTTCTGGGTTATGGAGCATGTGAAGCACAGCGACTTTGTGGAACCCAGCGGCGATGCCTGCGATCACTATAACCGCTATGCAGAGGATATCGCTCTGCTTGCCCAGGCGGGCGGCAATGCCTACCGCTTCAGCATCGAATGGGCCAGAATCGAACCCAAAGAGGGCCACTATGATGCCAAAGAAATCGACCATTACCGCCAGGTTCTGCAGTGCTGCATGGATAATGGCGTGACGCCCATTGTGACGCTGCACCATTTCTCCACTCCTGCCTGGATCATTTCCAGGGGCGGCTGGTGCAAGGAATATGTGGTAGACGCTTTCGGTAAGTATGCCAAGAAAATTGCGGAAGAGCTGGGCCATCTGACCCCCTACATCTGCACCATCAACGAAGCCAATATGGGTTATCAGCTCCACAAGATCATGCAGGATATGATGAAGGCAGGCAAGCGGGAAGAAGGCGGCGTTCAGGTGGGTACCAACGTGGACCTGGATATGAAGAAGATCATCCTCGGCATGTTTGAACAGGGCTGGGCTTTCAAGTGCAATCCCTTCGGGGTCAACACTTTTCTGAAGCCTCGCAGCGAAAAGCAGGAACAGATCGTCATGGGGGCCCATCTGGCAGCGAAAAAGGCCATCAAATCCGTGCATCCCGGCATCAAAGTAGGCTTGACCTTGTCCCTGTTTGATTACCAGGCTGTGGAGGGCGGCGAGGAAGCAGCCGCCAAGCTGTGGCAGGAAGATTTCGGCATGTACCTGCCCGCTATCCGGGACGACGATTTCCTGGGTGTCCAGAACTACTCCCGGAAGCTGGTGGGCCCCGAGGGCAGCAGAGAACCTGCCCCCGGCGCACCGCTGACCCAGATGGGCTACGAGGATTATCCCCAGGCCATCGGCAACGTGCTGCGGAAAGTGGCCAAGGAATTCCCGGGCGAACTGGTGGTCACCGAAAACGGTATCGGCACCGACAACGATGCGCGCCGCTGCGAGTTCATTAAGGAAGCCTTTGCGGGCGTCATGGCCGCAAAGGAAGACGGTGTTCCCGTTACAGGCTACCTGCATTGGAGCTTGCTGGATAACTTTGAATGGCAGGCAGGTTACTCCAAGACCTTCGGCCTGATCGCCGTAGATAGAAAAACACAAATCCGCTTCCCTAAGGAAAGCTTGACCATCCTGGGAGCACTGAATAGAAAGGGAGGTTAACGATGCCCCAAAGACCTGCAGATGTGGATATTAAGCAATCTATCAAAGATATGTTTTTTGCGTCTAACAAGTACAGACTGGACGACCGGTTCGTGATCCGGGACGGAAAAAAGCACCCCTTTGCCATTCTGGTGCCCGGCGGCGGATACTTTATGGTGTCCAGCTTCATTGAAGGTGTGCCCGTTGCCAAAAAGCTAAATGAGAGCGGTATCTCTGCCTTTATCGTGTATTACCGGATCAAGAAGAAGGCTGCTTTCCCGGCACCGATGGATGATCTTGCCACCGCTGTGAAGGAGATATTCGCCCGGGCAGAAGAATACGGCCTGGACACGGAAAACTACTCCATCTGGGGTGCCTCCGCAGGCGGCCATCTTGCGGCGGCTTTCGGTACGGAGCATATAGGCTATGCCAAGTATCAGCTGCCGAAGCCGGGCGCGCTGATTCTGGCCTACCCCGTGATCACCATGAATAAAGAGGAAACCCACATGGGTTCCCACGATAACCTGTTGGGTAAGGATGCTGATAAGCCCCTGGAAGACCTGACAAGTGTGGAAAAGCATATTACGGCGCAATATCCTCGAACCTTTATCTGGTGCAGCGATGACGACGATGTGGTGAACCCTGACAATACCCGGGACATGGTCGCGGCGCTGAACGCAGCGGGCGTGCCGGTGGAGAGCCGAATCTATCACGGTGTTGCCCATGGTGCTGGCCCCGCTACGGGAACAGTGGCAGAGGGCTGGATGAACGAAGCAATCAACTTTTGGCTGAAGAAATAAGGAGATGTACTATGAAAAAGATCAGTTTTAATACCGGCTGGACTTGCAACGGCGTGGCAGTACGGCTTCCCCATGATGCCATGATTCATGAGACCCGTGTACCCGGCCATGCCAGCGGCAGCGCCCAGGCATTCTTCCCCGGCGGCAGCTATGTCTATGAAAAGACCTTCCAGAAGCCTGACGCAGAGCATGTGGTATTCCAGTTTGAGGGCGTTTACAAGAATGCCAAGGTTTTCATCAACGGTAAGGAAGCCGGCGGCGCACCTTACGGATACATTCCTTTCTTTGTCTGCGCAGACGAACTGCTGGTGAACGGTGAGAATACCATCCGGGTGGAGTGTGAAAACAACGACCAGCCCGATTCCCGCTGGTACACCGGCGCCGGCATTTACCGCCCCGTCTGGCTGTGGACCGGCCCCAAGGGCGGCATCGAGCCGGAGCAGGTGAGAGTCCACACCGTATCCATCGACCCCGCTGTCATCCATGTCCACACCGGCCATGAGAATGCCAAAATCCAGATTCTGGATGGCGAAACCGTGGTTGCTTCCGGCAGCGGCTGTGACGCGGAAATTACTGTCCCCAACGCCAAGCTGTGGAGCGAGTTTGCCCCCAATCTGTACAGCTGCAAGGTGACCGTCGGAGAGGACGAGGCTGCCGTCAAGTTCGGTATCCGCACCATCAGCTGGGACAACAAGGGCTTCTACATCAACGGCGTTCGCACCCTTCTCCGGGGCGGCTGTGTCCACCACGATAACGGCATTCTGGGTGCCGCAACCCCCGATGAGGCCGATTACCGCCGTGTCAAAATGATGAAGGAAGCGGGCTTCAATGCCATCCGCTCTGCCCACAATCCCTGCTCCCGTGCCATGCTGGATGCCTGTGATGAACTGGGCGTTTACATGATGGACGAAAGCTGGGATATGTGGTTCCATCACAAGAACAAGTACGACTACGCCACCCACTGGCGCAAGAATTATCTTTCCGACCTGGCCACTCTGGTCAGCCGTGACTACAACCATCCCAGCGTTGTGATGTATTCCATCGGCAATGAGGTTTCCGAGCCCGCCAAGGAAGAGGGTGTGGAGAAGACCAAGGAAATGGTGGCCTTCCTCAAGGAAGCGGACGGCACCCGCCCGGTCACCGGCGGCTTCAATCTGATGATCATTGCCAATGCCAAGAAGGGCAAGGGCATTTACAACGAAGAAGGCGGCATGGCCAACGACAACAGCAAGAAGACCGAAGGCATGAACTCCACCATGTTCAACATGATCACCAACATGGTCGGTACCGGCATGAACAAGTCCGCCAATGGTAAAGCCGCTGACGAGGCAACCTCTCCCTGTCTGGATGCTTTGGATATGGCCGGTTATAACTATGCTTCCGGCCGTTACCCCATGGAGGGCAAGTGCCATCCCGACCGTCTGATCTACGGCTCCGAGACCTTCCCCCAGGATATCGCCAAGAACTGGGCAATGGTAAAGCAGTATCCCTATCTGATTGGCGACTTCATGTGGACCGCATGGGACTACCTGGGCGAAGTGGGCCTGGGTGCCTGGGCCTACACCAAGGACGGCACCGGCTTCAATAAACCCTATCCCTGGCTGCTGGCTGACACCGGCGCACTGGACATTCTGGGCGATCCCAACGGCGAAATGTTCCTGGCCCAGGCTGCCTGGGGCCTGCTGCAAAAGCCCGTCATCGCCGTGCAGCCTGTGAACCATCCCGGCAAGACCCCTGCCAAGATGGCATGGCGCGGCACCAATGCCCTCTCTTCCTGGGCATGGCAGGGCTGCGACGGCAACAAAGCCATCGTGGAAGTCTTCACCGATGCAGCCCTTGTAGAACTGTACATCAACGGTAAGAAGGTCGGTAAGTCCAAGGTAAAGAACTGCAAGGCAACCTTCAAGACCAAGTACCAGAGCGGCAAGATCGAAGCCATCGCTTACGATGCAGGCGGACGGGAACTGCTGCGCAGTGAACTGAATTCTGCCACCGGAAAGATCTCCATCTGCGTTACCCCCGAAAAGACCGTTGCCGCAGCTGGCGAAGTGGTCTATGTTCCCGTTTCCCTGCAGGGCGAAAACGGCGTGGTGGAACACAATGCAGACCGGAAACTGACCGTTTCCGTGGAGGGCGGTGAGCTTCTGGCCTTTGGTTCTGCCAATCCCAGAACCGAGGAGAACTTCGACGAAGGAACTTACACTACCTATTATGGCAAGGCCCTGGCCGCCGTCCGGGTGGAAACCGATTGCGTGATTTCTATCAGTGACGGTAAGGAAACCGTTAAGGCAGAGATTGCTGTGAAGTAAGGGGGAAAACCCATGAAAGCGGTTCATCTGAGAACAGAATATTTAGATAACCCTTTGGGGCTGGGCATTGCCCGCCCGAAGGTTTTCTGGCAATGTGAAGGCGGTATCAAACAGACCGCTTATCAAATCATTGCAAAGGTTGGGGAAGAAACGGTCTGGGACAGCGGCAAAGTGGAATCCACCTCCATGACCCACATTCCCTACGGAGGCCGGGAACTGAAAAGCCGTGAGCGTGTCTATTGGAGCGTGAAACTCTGGGACGAGAATGGGGTCGGCGGAGAAATCAGTTCCGCCTGGTTCGAATTGGGCCTGCTGCAAAATTCTGACTGGGCAGCCGGCTGGATCTCCGGCGACTATAAGCCCGACCCCAAGGGTCGGTACGCCGTGGACCATTTTAAGAAAGAATTCACCTGCAGCAAGGTCAAAAAGGCCCGCCTTTATGCCACCGCCCGGGGCATCTACGATGTGACCGTCAACGGCAAGCGCATTGAGGACTTCATTCTGGCCCCCGGCATGACCGACTACCGCAAGCGCATCCAGTACCAGACCTACGATGTGACGGAGTATATCCGGGAAAACAACACCATGGAGCTGCGGCTGGCCGACGGCTGGTTCCGGGGCAGCGTTGCCGCCTACGGTGTCACCAATGTTTTCGGCACCCAGACCAGCGTCATGGCCCAGCTGGAGCTGACCCTCACCGACGGCAGCATCCAAACCATCGTCACCGACGGCAGCTGGGCCTGGTCCAATGACGGCCCCATCCGTTTTGCGGACCTGAAAGACGGCGAAGTGTACGATGCCTCTATGCAACCCAGTTACAGCGGCAAAGCCCAGGTGGTAAGCGCCCCCAAGAACGTGGAAATCTGTGCCTCCGACAATGTGCCGGTGGTGGAAAAAGAGCGTTTTACCCCCAAGCTGCTGCCCGGGAAGGTGCTGGACTTCGGCCAGATCATTGCCGGTTCCCTGGCGTTCCGGGTCAAAGGAAAGAAGGGGCAGAGCTTCCGAATCGTTTGCAGTGAGATGTATGACGAGAAAACCCAATCTGTTATCCGAAATGCCGTGGAAACCAAACCCGCCGACGGCTGGACCCAGACCCGGCTGATCAAAAAATTAATGACCCAGCAGGTCAGCAATCCGGTGGACACACCTCTGCAGGAGATCCACTTTGCCTGCTCCGGCGGTGAGGACGCGTACAAGACCTGCTTTACCGTCTTCGGCTTCCGCTATGCTCAGATCATCGGCGATGTGGAAGTAAGGCCCGAAGATTTCACCGCCATTGCGGTGTATTCCGACATGGAGCAGGCAGGCGACTTTACCTGTTCTGATGCGCGGGTGAATCAGCTGCTGAAAAATACCCGCTGGAGCATGAAGGGCAACTGCCTGGATGTTCCAACCGACTGTCCCACCCGGGAGCGGCTGGGCTGGACCGGCGATGCCCAGGTGTTCTTCAACACCGGCGCTTATCTTATGGACACCGCCGCTTTCTTCCGGAAATGGCTCCGGGACATGGAAGACGGACAGTACAAGGACGGCATGGTAGGCGGCGTGGTGCCTTTCAGCGGTGTGGAGATGATGTACAAGGCCACCGGCGGCAGCGTTGGCTGGGCCGATGCGGTGTATCTGGTGCCCTACCGCTTCTACAAGCGCTTCGGCGACCTGGAATTGCTCCGTAAGTGCTACCCCATGATGAAAAAATATGCCGACACCCTGCTGAAAAAGCGGGAGAAGGACGGCCACTATGAAAAGGGCGTCCATCTGGGCGAATGGCTGGAGCCGGAGGAATTCCGGGATAAGGTCAACGGCGCCCAGGCCAAGCACCCGGAGGAATGCACCGCTTATCTGTACCTCACCATGACCACCATGGCCGAAATTGCCCGGCTTCTGGGAGAAAACGGCGATGCTTACCGGGCAGCGGCGGAGCAGGCCAAAGCAGTGTACCCCCAATTTGCCCAGCTGGATACTGACCGGCAAGCCAAGCTGGTGCGGCCTCTGGCCCTGGGACTGCTGGATGGGGAAGAAAAGAAAACCGTCCAGGCAAGACTCATTCAAGCCGTAAAGAACGATAACTACCGGGTAGGTACCGGCTTCATGTCCACGTCCTTCCTCCTGGGTGAACTGACCGAGGCAGGGGATGTGGAAACCGCCTACAAGGTGCTGCTGAATACGGAAAAGCCCGGCTGGCTCTATGAAGTGGCCCAGGGTGCCACCACCATCTGGGAGACCTGGGAAGGTTATGTTGGCAAGGGCGCCGTGGACAAGGGCGATGCCGGAAGCTTGAACCACTATTCTCCCGGTGCCGTGTGCCAGTGGCTGTTCGATACTGTCTGCGGCATCCGTCCCAATGGAGAAAATGCGTTTGTCCTGGCTCCCATCCCCGGCGGCAGTCTGACCCATGCCAAAGCAAGCTACCACAGCCTCTACGGAACCGTGGAATGCGGCTGGGAACAGACGGAAAGCGGCATGAAATACACGGTCAATATCCCCGCCAACACCACTGCGGAACTACAGCTTCCCAACGGGGAACACAGGCTCCTGTCCGCCGGCAGTTACGAAATGACGGTCTGATAGATAAGAAATGGCTTTGCCATTCTCCTCTCTTCATGGGCGGCGCATCGGAAGGGGAGCCGGTGCGCCGCTTGTGCGGCTCTCTATTGCAAAACGCAAGGTATTGTTATAAAATTAATGTAGAAACCCCGGACAAATCCAAGGAGGAAAATAAAATGAAATACAATTTCTGGTTTGTGGTCGGTTCCCAGGCTCTGTATGGTCCCGAAGTTCTGGAGACCGTTGCCCAGCGTGCGGAAGAAATGGCCGCAAAGATGAGCGAATCCCTGCCTTATCCCCTGGTTTACAAGGTCACCGCTATGTCCAATTCCCAGATCTCCCAGATCGTCAAGGAAGCCAATTATGACGATTCCTGCGCCGGCATCATCACCTGGTGCCATACCTTCTCTCCCTCCAAAATGTGGATCAATGGCCTGGCTAACTTACAGAAGCCCTACTGCCACTTTGCCACCCAGTACAACAAGGAGATCCCCAACGAGGAGATCGACATGGACTTCATGAACCTGAACCAGGCCGCCCATGGCGACCGGGAGCACGGTTTTATCGCCGCCCGCCTGCGCATGCCCCGGAAGGTCATTGCCGGCTACTGGCAGAATCCCGATGTCCTGCAGCGTATCGGCAGCTGGATGAAGTCTGCTGTTGGCGTAGCTGTGTCCAGAAGCATGAAGGTCATGCGCTTTGGTGACAATATGCGGGAAGTGGCCGTCACCGAAGGCGACAAGGTGGAAGTTCAGACCAAGCTGGGCTGGCAGGTGAACACCTGGGCCGTGGGCGATCTGGTCAAGGTGATGAACGCCGTGACCGAGGCCGAAATCGACGAGCTGATGGCCGAATACAAGACCAAGTACGTCTTTGCGACTGAGAACGTCGAGGCCATCCGCTATCAGGCCCGTGAAGAGATCGCGATCAAGAAGATGATGGACGCCGAGGGCTGCATGGCCTTTGCCAATACTTTCCAGGATCTCTACGGCATGGAGCAGCTGCCGGGTCTCGCCTCCCAGGATCTGATGGCCAAGGGCTACGGCTACGGCGGCGAGGGCGACTGGAAGGTCTCCGCGATGACCACCATCATGAAGGCCATGGCCGAGGGCATGACCGGCGGCACCACCTTCATGGAGGTTTATACCTATCATCTGGTCGAGGGCAATCAGCTGTCCCTGGGCGCGCACATGCTCGAGGTTTGCCCGAGCGTGGCCGAGGGTGAGGTCCGCATCGAGACCCATCACC
>JAZSHO010000055.1:0-9113 GCA_045533345.1 Faecousia sp.
GAGCGATGCTCAGTTCGTCAGAGCACTTCACCAGCTCGTCCCTAATCATTTCCCGCTCATCTGGAATGATGGACGTATAAGTCACATCAAAGCCCTTTTCCTTCAAAATCTGCACCAGGTTGGGGCCGCTCCTGTCTACCCGCTCTCCACGGTAGCCCTTATCGCTGATGGTGATTACTGCTGCTGTATACATGGTTATTCCTCCCGTTTGTAGTCGCCGTGAACGCCGCCGGTTTTGCTCAGCAGCCGGATGTCGGTGATGACCATATCCTTCTGCACAGCCTTGCACATATCGTAAACCGTCAGCGCTGCCGTGGATACGGCAGTCAGCGCTTCCATTTCCACACCGGTTCTGCCGTCGCAGGAAACCGTTGCCTTGATTTCCACGGACTTCCGGGCATCGTCCAGAGAAAGCTCCAGATTGATGCCGTCCATCAGAATGGGATGGCACATGGGGATGATATCCGGGGTGCGCTTGGCACCCATAACACCGGCAATCTGGGCAACGGTGAGCACATCACCCTTCTTCATGCCGCCGCTCTGGATCAAAGAAAAGGTTTTCTCATTGACCAGTACCCGGCCTGCGGCAACCGCCACTCTCTGGGAAATGGGCTTCTCTCCCACGTCCACCATCTTGGCCCGGCCCTGTTCATTAAAATGGGTAAAGTCGGACATAGTGTTATCCTCCGATTTCATTCATGTTTCTTCCCGCCTGAGATCGATGCAGTGCATCCAGGTCACCGTGCCAGGCTGGCTTGTTCCAGATGGCCTGCTCAAAGACTTCCTTCATGTCCTCCCGGTTAAGCCCCTTGATGGAATACTCGTCCGGTGCGTGCAGGCAGGGCTTCAGCTTGCCGTCCGCGGTCAGACGCAGGCGGTTGCATTCGCCGCAGAAATGGGCGCTGATGGGGCTGATGAGGCCAATGTTGCCCTTTGCTCCCGGCAAACGGTAGAGCTTGGCAACGCCGCCGTCATGTTCAACGGGTACTGCCTGGGGCAGCTTTTCCAGCACTTTGGAATAGGGAAGATAGGCTTCCTCGCCGAATTCATCGTGGTCCTGAATGGGCATCAGCTCAATAAAGCGCATATCCACGGGATACTCCATGGTCAGGTTTGCCAGAGCCTCGATCTCGTCGTCATTGAATCCGCCGATGAGAACCGCGTTGATCTTGACCTTGTCAAAGCCTGCGTCCAACGCAGCCTCCAGGCCTGCACGGAACTGTTCCAGCTTACCGATGCGGGTAATATAAGCATATTTCTCATCGTCCAATGTGTCAAGGCTTAAATTCACCCGGTTCACGCCTGCCTGGCGGAGTTCCTTGGCCAGCTCCGGCAGCAGGATGCCGTTGGTAGTAAGACAGACTTCTTTAATACCTTCCACAGCTGCTACCCTGCGGCAGATGGAAACGATGTTCTTTTTCACCAGAGGCTCGCCGCCAGTGAGACGAACTTTGCGGATGCCAAGGGATGCTGCCACTTCCACAGCGGTAACAACCTCATCCTCATTCATCATCTCGTGATGAGATCGCTTGCATACACCCTCTTCGGGCATACAATAGCGGCAGCGTAAATTGCATTTATCTGTAAGGGAAATACGCAGGTATGTGATGTCGCGCCCTAACCGATCGATCATAAGCTTACCTCATATGTTTCAAGGCGGTGATGCCCGCCTGTTTTCCTTCGTTCACAACGGCTTCCACCATAGGGTGGACCGTGCGGCAGTTTCCGCAGATGTGGAGCCAGTCAGGACTGCCCAAATGGGAAATGAGTTCCCGTTCCGGGATTAGACCTGCGGCAATGAGCAATGTTTTACAGGGTAGCTTTTCACCCGTTGCCGTTACACATCCGGTAATGTGGGGGTATCCCTGTACTTCCCGGATGGTGTCGCTGCACAGCAGCCGAATGGGATGTTCTTCCAGGCAGCGCCGGTTTCTTGCCATGCCGCCGCACTGATTTCTTTTCTCAACCATGGTCACAGATAGTCCGGCCTGTGCCAGCTGCTTTGCCATAATCAGCCCCAGATCACCGCTGCCCAGGATCACCACAGGCCCTTCCGGCAGAAAGCCATGCAGATTCATCATCTCCTGCATCTGTCCGGCGGTGTAAATGCCTCTGGGCCGGGTGCCGCCGATGGGCAGTGCGCCAATGGGAATCTCCCGGCACCCGGTGGCAAGAACCAGCTGAGAAAAGGAAATCTCTTTTCGTCCAAATTCCTTACCGGAAAGCAGAGCGGTTCGGTCTTCCGAAACTGACAGCACAGTAGTATTCAGCGCAACGGTGATTTCTTCAGGGAAGTCCTGTAATAAATCCGCGGCATATTGGATGCCGCTTTTGTTTTGTCCGAAGCCCAGGTGGGTGCATTGCAGAAGCACGCCGCCCAAGGCGGGTCTGCTGTCCACCAGCAGCACCTTTGCGCCCGTCGCCGCCTTTGCCGCGGCAATTCCAGCCGCACCGCCGCCGATGATGAGGATGTCAAAATGTTCCATGACCGTATTCCTCCAGCAGCTTCTCAATTTTTAAGGAGCAGCGGCTTCCCTGACACCGGCCCATGCCGCTGCCAACCCGCCGCTTCACACCATCCACAGTGGCGGCACCCCGGCGGATGGCTTCCACGATTTCCGCCCTTGTGATTTGCTCACACTGGCAGATGATCTCGTTGTCTTTTTCCGTAATTTTCCTGCGCTTGGGGTCAAATCCGGGATTTTCCTCCGCTTTCAGGAAGGCGGCGGCCTTTTCCGCCAGATACAGCCCCAGCTCGTTGGCACAGGTCAGACCGGGGGTCTTGATGCCGATGAGGCTGTAAAACCCCGGAGCGGGATTCTCTATGCAGAAATCGTGGACACTCTCGCCATTTTCTGTATACGGATTAGGCCGCACCGCACCGAAGGAACGGATCACCTTGCTCAAATCAGCATCAGGAAGCAGTTCTTTTGTGGCAGTATGCAGCTCCCGCAGCCCTTCCGCGGTGGTGCCGAAGGGTACACCAAGGGGTTTGCGGACACCGCTGATCAGCAGATTTCCTTCTGTGCAGGGAATGGCGGTGATGCCCTTGCCACAGGTTTGGGCCTGGTGGAAAATGATCCGGGAAGGCTTGCTGGCATTTTTATCCAGCACCAGATATTCAGCCCCGTCCAGTTCCAGCCGGACAGAGGGCGGGAATGCCAGCTCCTGCACCTTGTCCGCGGAAAGGCCTGCGCAGTTATACACCATTTTGCACCGGTAAGTGTCCTCGCAGGTTTCCACAACAAAGCCCTGATCGCATTCCCGAATGCCGCAAACAGCCGTATTCAGCCGCACTTCCGCGCCGTTGGCAGCCGCATTCTCAGATGCAGCAATTCCCAGCTGCCAGGGATTCACCGTTCCGGTACTGGGTGCATACAGAGCAGCAACCACGCCGGGTTTCAGCATGGACTCCATAGTCTCCGCTTCGATTCCAGGCAGAAGTTTCACACCCGGCACACCGTTTTTGATGCCGTTCTTCAGCTTCTTTTCCAGTCTGGGAACAGATGCTTCATCGTAGGTCACCAGCAGGGAACCACACCGGGAAAAGGGGACGTCCAGTTCTTCGCAAAGGGCTGCCATATTGGCATTGCCCCGGACGGTGAGTTCTGCCTTCAAACTGCCGGGCTTGTTATCGTAGCCTGCATACACGATGGCGGAATTTGCCCGGGTGATGCCTTTGCAGACATCCTCTTCTTTTTCCAGCAGAAGCACCGAGATATTCCACCGCCGCAGGTTCCGGGCCAGGGCGCAGCCTAAGATTCCGCCGCCGATGACAACGGCATCGTACTGCTTCATATCAGTCCAGGGGGATGATCTCGCCGGGGTTCTCGACTGTATAGCCGCCCAGGGAGAGGATCTTTTCCTTGAATTCTTCGCTCTTTAAGGTTGCCAGCAGCTGCTGTACCATGGGGGTCTCCCATGCATGGTCGGGAATGATCAGGTCGTATTCCTCAATGCAGATGGGGATAAAGTCCAGGTCATACAGCTTTGCTGCGGAATAGATACCCATGCCCGCATCGGCGCTGCCGCTGACGATCTGGGCTGCCACGGAGGTGTGGGTCAGTTCTTCCCGGTCGTAGCCGTAGATGGCATCCGCATTTACGTTTTCCTGCTTACACAGGTAGTCGGTGAGGATCCGGGTACCGGAGCCCTTCTGGCGGTTGACATAACGAACGCCTTCCCTGGCGATGTCAGAGAACTTCTGAATGTTCAGAGGATTGCCCTTTGCAACCATCATGCCCTGCTGACGGCCCACGCAGCGGATCAGCTTTACGCCGCCCTTGGGGAAATATTTCTTCATAAAGGCGATGTTATACTCGCCGTTTTCGGTATTCAGCAGGTGGCAGCCTGCTGCGTGTGCTTCGCCACGGCGGATTGCCATGATGCCGCCCATGGAACCCACATGGGAAGAGCTCATGTACACATCGCTGTTGGCAAGATGCAGCATATCACCCAGCTCATCCAGCAGTGGGTCATGACTGCCGATAACCACCAGGGTATTCTCCAGCTTGTCCACGGGGCTGAGCAGACGCACGTTGACTTCGGCACCTGCCTCGTAGCCCTCCAGACCCTGGGGCACTTCCAGAATGCCGTCAGCCTTCATGAAGGAGGACACAACGCCGCTGCCCCGGCTCAGGGGAGAAGCCATCAGACGGTTTCCAACGTAGCCCATGCGGACACGGACGAATTCTTCGTATTTCAGGCCCGATACCACAGGGCGGGTCAGAATTGCCTTGGCATACTCCGGTTTCGCAGCAGGCACCTTCAGCCAGTGATCGATCAGAGGCTTCAGCAGTTGCTCAATGACGATGATGCCGGACACGGGATAGCCGGGAACGCCCAGAATGACCTTGCTTCCCTGGCAGCCCAGGATGGCAGGCTTGCCGGGCTTCATGGCAATGCCGTGGTACAGCACTTCTCCCAGCTCCCGGATGACCCGGGCGGAGAAGTCCTCCCGACCGGCAGAGGAACCGGCGTTCAGGATGACCATATCGCATTCAGAAGCAGCCTTGGCAACCATGGCCTTGATCTGGTCGAATTTATCGGGAACGATGGGGTACACCTTCGCCTCGGCACCCCACTGACGGACCATAGCGGAGAAAATGGAACCGTTGAATTCCAGAATATCGCCGGGCTTGGGGTCGGTGCAGGGAGGGATGATCTCGTCGCCGGTGGGGATGATGCCAACCACAGGCTTGCGGATGACTTCGATTTCCAGCACACCGCCGGCGATCATGGCACCGATGGCAGAAGGAGAAACGGTCATATGAGAGGGCAGGATCATTTCACCGGCGCAGATATCCTCACCGATCTGGCGGATATGCTGCCAGGGGGCGGCAGCGGCGTGGATGGTAATGGTGCCATCCTCGTTCTTTACGATATCCTCCACCATGATGACCGCATCGCAGCCCTCGGGAATGGGGTCGCCGGTGTCCAAAACGATGAACTGACCGGGATTCAGGGTGATGGGGGTGGTTTCGGTAGCACCAAAGGTATCCTTTGCATTCACGGCAACGCCATCCATGGCGCTGGCCGCATAGTGGGGGGCGCAGATGTGGGCGTAAACCGCATGGGCAGTCACCCGTCCGCAGGCATCCCAAACAGGAATGGTTTCGGTTTTGGCACGGAAGCCATGGCTTTGCAGCAGTGCTAAGTAGTCCGCTCTTGCCTTGGCAAGAGGAATGTTGGTCAAATATTCAAATCCCATACGATATCAATCTCCTTGAGAAACTGTTACTTGAATTTCGGCATATTTCGGCAGGCCCTCGCAGTCCCGGTCGATGCAGAAGTAGCCGTCGGCACCTGCCAGGGTGGTGATCAGGCCGGACTTGCCCCGGATGGGGTAGGCGTACAGCTCACCGTCCCGGCGCTCTAAGCGGCAGCACTGGTACTGGGCTCTGCCGTGGTTGGCGCCGATGCTCTCGGTTACCTTGGCGGTGGTGGTGTAGTTTTCCTGCTTTCTGCCGGAAAGTACACTCAGCAGAGGCAGCACAAACAGTTTGGTAATGAAGTAAGCCGCCACGGGATGACCGGGCAGACCAACCAGAGGCTTGCATCCTGCCTTGCCCAGAATGGTGGGCTTGCCGGGCTTGATGGCAATACCGTGAAGCAGAAGAGAGCCCATGGATTCGATGATCCGGCATGCGGCATCCTTGACACCCACGCTGCTGCCGCCGGAAAGCAGGACGGCATCACATTCCGCAACTGCCTTTGTTACCTTTTCCCGCAGCAGTTCCTCATTGTCAATAACGATGCCGTAGTTGATAACATCCACACCGAAAGCGCCCAGCATGGCTTCCAGCATGGGGCTGTTCACATCCCTCACCTGTCCGGGGCCGGGAGTCACCTCCGGAGGAACCAGCTCGTCGCCGGTGGAAATAACGCCGACGGTCAGCTTCTTAACAACCGGCACCCGCACCCGTCCAATGGCGGCCAGCGCACCGATATCCTGGGAAGACAGCACCCTTCCTTTATTCAAAATCACCTTGCCAGGGAACACATCGTCGCCCCGGAAGATCATATTCTGACCGGGAGCTGCGGACTTGGAAATGCCGATGGTCCCGTCGCCATAGTCCTCGGTGTACTCCACCATCACCACGCTGTCTGCGCCCTTAGGCACTGCACCGCCGGTGGGAACGGCCACACACTCCTCCGGGTTCAGCTGAAACTCTGCGCCCTCGCCCATGAACACTTCCCCCTGCAAAGGCAGAATGGCAGGGATGGCATCGGAGCAGCCGAAGGTGTCCCGTGCCCGGACGGCGAAGCCATCCACGGTGGAGCGGTCAAAATCGGGCACATATTCCGTGGCAGCAATGTCTTCTGCCAGAATGCGGCCCATGGCAGCGGAAAGAGAAACCAGTTCCGGTTCCGCAACCGCAGCAAATTCACTTTCGATCAAAGCCAGAACTTCTTCCGGCGTTTTTACATGTAGCATCTTACACCTCTGTAATTATTTTTCCTAAATCCCGGTAATCGTTGCCCGAGAAGTGAGCGATTTCTTTCCGGAAAGCAGTGTTGTTTAAAACCTTCAGAAGCTTCTGGATTGCTTCTGTCTCTATCATTTCTTTCTTGATGACAAAGTCAAACCGTTCTTCCAGCAGCGGAATAAAATCCAGTCCCTCGATCTGACGGGAAATGCGTTCCGTTCCAATTGCCAGATCCGCTTCCCCCGCAGCAATGGCCGCTGCCATAGTCAGATGGGATTTCATAATTTTTTCATAGCCCTTAACTTTGGATGCGGGAATTCCCAGACGCTTCAGCTGGGTATCCATCAAAATCCGGGCACTGGAACCTACACGGCGGTTCAGGACGGAAATATCTTCCCGCCCCAGATCCGACCAGCCTCTGATATTCTTGGGATTGCCCTTCTGGACATAAAACCCCTGGGTTCGGTAACTGACATTCACCAGTACCGCCGGCACACCGGGCATCAGACTCCGGACATAAGAAGTATTGTAATCGAAACCGTCAAACAGATGGCAAGCCGCTACCTGGATATTGTCCTGGTACAGTGACAGCAGGCCCTCAAAGCTGTTTAAGTAGGTACGAGCCGTATTGACGCCTTCCTGCTGCAGGTAGTTGGCCAGAATATCCAGCACCACATCCTGTCCGGAGATGATCAGCTCCGGCTTTTCTTCCTTAAGGGGAGTCAGCAGCGTGGAATGGGTGTCGATATTTTTGACGGGCCGGGTGGAGTGTTCATGCCGGGACCGGGCGATATAGGCATCCACATCGTCCTGGGTAAAGCGCACCTTCCGTCCGATTTTATAGGAATGGATTTCTCCCTTTCGGATCAGATCGTAAATTGTTGATTTGCTGACATGGAGAATATCCGCCACTTCCTGGGTAGACAGGGATTTGTTCTGTGCCATAGCATTCCCTCCTTCGGGCATACTTCCACAAATTCTACCCCATATTATACTCGTTTTTGTGCGTATCCACAAGGCCTGCACCCGTTGGAAGTTCGTGTCATTTCGTGCATTTTCGTATCATTTCGCGCAGTGTTTTGTTTTTGCTCCCAATCCTGTTCGTGCGAATTGGGATGGTTTCGTATCAGTTCACGCAGAAATCTCGGTGAAGGGTTGAAGGAAACTTATTTTTCAATATAATTAAAATATCCAAATAGGTGGAAACTGTTAAAATCCATACATAAACAAAAACTTTTGGAGGTTACCGTTATGGCATACGCATACTACGAAAAGCTTGCCCGCATTAACCTGACCACCGGCGAAGTCAAGGTCGAAAAGCTCGATGTGGAGCTGGCCAAGAAGTTCATCGGCGGCCGTGGTCTAGGCACCAAGATCGTCTACGACGAAGGCTGTGCAACTGCAGATCCCCTGGGTCCCGACAACAAGCTGGTTTACATCACCGGCCCTCTGACCGGTGCCGGCGCTCCCTCTTCCGGCCGTTACATGGTCGTCACCAAGTCTCCTCTGACCGGCATGATCGCCTGCTCTAACTCCGGTGGTATCTGGGGTGCCAAGCTGAAGTACGCCGGCTGGGATGCTCTGATCGTGGAAGGCGAAGCTCCCGAGTGGACCTACATCAACATCGTTGACGACAAGATCGAGCTGCTGGATGCCCGTGAGTATCTGGGCCTGTTCTCCGAGGAGTGCGACGAGAAGCTGAAGGAAAAGCATGGCAAGGATTCCTCCGTTCTGTCCATCGGCATCGCCGGTGAGAAGAAGGTCCTGCTGGCCGCTATCATGAACGACAAGGACCGCGCTGCCGGCCGTTCCGGCGTCGGCGCTGTCATGGGTAGCAAGAAGCTGAAGGGCATCGTTGTCACCGCTTCCAAGAAGAATGCTGATGAGGTTCTGGCTTCCGCCGAGGCTCTGAAGGCTGCCAACAAGGACGTCATGGTCAACATCCGCGAGAACGGTCTGACCGGCGGCGGCCTGCGCGCTCTGGGTACCGCTTCTCTGGTCAACGTCATCAACGGCGTTGGCGCTCTCCCCACCAAGAACTGCCAGGAAGCTTACTACGACAAGGCTGAAGACGTTTCCGGCGAAGCTCTGGCTGAGAAGTACCTGGTCAAGGCCGGTGCCTGCCACCGCTGCCCCATCGCCTGCGGCCGTATCGTCAAGGTCGGCGACAAGGTCGTCGGCGGT
>JAZSHO010000173.1:0-30023 GCA_045533345.1 Faecousia sp.
GTTTTATCGGGGGCAGGGCGCGGGGCGCGCTTATCCGGCCTCACTACCCCCGTCGAAACCAGTACGGCCCCATAGAGAGTGTAAAGTTGAAAATGGAAAGTTGAAAATTCGTGTCATCCTGAGCGAGCGCAGCGAGTCGAAAGATCTTCCCAGTCATTGGGTGCGAAGATTCCTCGATTTCGCTTCGCTTCACTCGGAATGACAGTAAATCTTAGAATCTTCCGTAGGGATCGGGCAGCTTCTTCAGCTCTGCCAGCTGCGCGCCGTTGACTTCTACAGTGATGGAAGCAATCTTCTGCTCGGTCATGGGACGGTCCTGGTAATTGGTCTTGGTGGCAGCGATGGCATCCACCACTTCCATACCGGAAGTAACCTTGCCGAAAGCAGCATACTGCTTGTCCAGATGCTTGGCATCCTGATGCATGATGAAGAACTGGCTGCCGGCGGAGTTAGGGGACTGGGAGCGAGCCATGCTCAGAACACCGCGCTTGTGCTTAATGTCGTTCTTGGGGAAGCCGTTGAACATGAATTCGCCCTTGATGCAGTAGCCGGGACCGCCCATGCCGGTGCCTTCGGGGCAGCCGCCCTGGATCATGAAGCCAGGAATGACCCGGTGGAAGATCAGACCGTCATAGTAATTGTGATTACACAGGTCAACAAAGTTGGCAACACTCTGGGGTGCCTTTTCGGGATACAGCTCGCCCTCGATGACGCCGCCGTTTTCCATGGTGATCTTAAAAGTAGGATTTGCCATTGGTTAGTACCTCTCTTTCATAGCCCGGTCGATCTGACGCTTTGCGTCCCGTTCGGCTGCGGACTGACGTTTATCATATAATTTTTTGCCCTTGCACAGGCCCACATTCACCTTTACCCGGCTGCCCTTAAAGTAAACGGACAGGGGAATGAGGGACATACCGTCCTGCTTGACCTTGCCGTAGAGCCGCATGATCTCCCGCTTGTGCATCAGCAGCCGCCGGGGCCGCCGGGAGTCCACATTGAAGCGGTTTCCGTGGTCGTAGGGGGAGATGTGCATCTGGTTCAGAATCATTTCTCCGTCTTTGATGCCGCACCATGCATCCTTCAGATTCAAGGTGCCTGCACGGATGGACTTGACTTCGGTGCCAACCAGCTCAATACCGGCCTCAAATTCTTCTTCCACGAAGTATTCATGGTAAGCCTCCCGGTTTCGGGCCATGACTTTGATTCCTTGCTTTTCCAGATGTATCACCTCCTTAGGTTTCTCAAGACATTATACCATAATTGTCAAGGGGATTAAACCGCGAAATCCTGAAATGCACCCTGCGTCAGTTCGTAATCCACTGCAGATTCCGGTTCACCCAGTTGATTGCTCCAGCAGTTTTCCCGGATACGGAGCATCCGGAAACCCAGTTTTTCATACACATGCCGGGCACGGGTATTATTGGGATTGGTATCCAGAATGATTCTGGTATAGCCCATTTGAAACAGCGCCCGGATCAGCAGACTCAGGGCAATTCTTCCGATCTGTTTCTCCTGATAGCTGGCTTCGCAGATTTTGATGCCAATATCGGCCGTGCAGCTGTCAACCCGGCGATAGCACATTTCCCCAATGGGAATACCGTCATGAAGGAGCATTAACCTGCGGCGCGTGTCATCTGTGTCTGCGGCAATTTCTGTAGCGATTTTCTCCGGGGTGGTTCCCAGGCCTCCGGGAAACCCGGCATGTGCCATAACGGAGCCATCATTCCACCAGGCGGAAAGCTGAGTGGCATCCTTGGCAGTTGCATTTCGGATGGTTATTTTCTGGTAGGATACTTCCATGATATTTCCTCAAATCGTAATTTCGATGATATTCCCCTCAAATCCCAGAATGCAGCTTTCATAGTAACCGTCACCGGTGATTCTGGGGCCGCTAAGGATAGAATAGCCGTCAGCGCGCAGTCTGTCAGTCAAATCGTCCACAGCCTCCTTGCTTCCGACGCTGAAGGCGATGTGGGCATACCCAAAGCGGTTTAAAAGGTCGCCGGAGTCCGTCAGATCTGGTTTCGTCATGATTTCCAACCGGAAACCATCCGAAAAGGTCAGAAAATAGGAACGAAATTCGGTATTTACATTGTGATACCCTTCATTGGAAGTGGCTTCAAAGTATTTAAGGAAGAAGTCCCGTGCTTGTTCCAGGTCATTGACATAAAGGGCAATGTGTTCGATTTTCACTTGGTTTCCTCCTCAAACAGAAAATGTTCCAATTCCTCCGTGGAATCGAAGGAATAATCGCAAAGAGCAATCATTTCTTCCTTGATTTTCGGGAAATCCTTCCGCCCCCATCCTGCAAAAGCAATCTCAACCCTTGCAGCGCGGGCCATCTGGCAGGCAGGCTTCATATCATCCACAATCAGAATCTGGGAAGGGGAGAGGCAGTATTTTTTCATGATTTGTTCAATGGCCCAAGGGCTGGGCTTTCGGTGCGCCGGTTCCAGATCCCAGCCATAAATTTCATCCGGCTCGATTCCGAAGTGGGTCCGGTAATCCCGGGAAATATTGGCCTGGGCGGACTGGGAACTGACGCAAATAATACCGCCCGCTTCCTTTTGCCTGCGGATGATTCGTTCAATGCCGGGGTAACGATCCGGAATATGGTGCTGAATATATTCCTTCCACTGGGCGTATTCTTCGGCCAACTCATCATCGGAAAAGCCGAACCACTGGCGGCACATGGGGATATATCCCGGATCGAAACAGCCGCTGATATATTCATGCTGGGTGATGGTCATTCCGGGATGGTATTTTCGAAGCCATTCCACAAAAAAAGGATAATTTACAGTGGCTTCACTCTGAACCACCGTATCATCGTGATCCAGCACAAGGCAAGGGTATTTCAGCATGATTTCACCATCCAATGGGATTTGTCGCAGGTCCGAAGGCGTAACAGGCGTATCGCTCCGGTTTGCTGGGGTCATAGTAAACGTCGATCTGTTCGCCTTTGCCGGGGACCCGGTAATAGGGCGTGATAAAGAGTTTGCCGGTGTAGGGGATGTTGTCAACGGTGTATGTAAAGGTGATAAAGTGGGAGCATTTTGTGTTGCTTTCGTTCACGTACAGCCGCACCGGCTTTTTGATCACGTACAGATAAGAATTCTGCACCATCGTTACCGTTCCTTTCACATGGCAATCCATGGCGAGGATTTTTTCGGATCCGATTCCGAACATAGAAAACAGCTTCATGGCAGTTCCTCCTTTAGGTGTAAATGGAATAGTACAAACATTGGTGTTGTTTTCCCCGATATTCGATCTCGTCGGTTTTCGCCAGCTTTTCCATCCCGGCCTTTTCCATGACCCGGATACTGGCAATATTCTCCCGGAATGCTCCGCAGACCACCTGCCGGTAGCCCAGCCGGAACAAGTCGGATATGGCAAGCCGAAGAGCCTCTGTCATGTAGCCCTGTCCCCAGTACTCCGGATGAATCACATACCCCAGTTCGATACAGCCGCCGGTAATTTCCACATCATTCAGAAATCCGATCAGCTGCCCATCCCGGTAAATGCCCCGTATATATCGGTCCTCTTTCTGGGATAATTCCAACAACCGCCGGAAAAGGGGGAGTGCATCCTCCCGGGTAAGGAAATCCGGAAGCATATAGGTCTGCTTGATATCCGTGTTTGTAAGAATATCCAGCACCACATCCATATCCGCGCAGGAAAAAGGGTTTAACGCCAATGGCTTCGTATACGCTTTCATGAGTTCACCTCTCTTTTATATTATACCAAAGCTTCGCTGGCAACACAACCACAAAATCACAGTTGCAATAAACGAACAAATGTGCTATAATAAAACAAACGTTCGGAGGTGAGAATATGGAGCAGACGATCTGGCCGGTAGATGTCATATCGGTATGCAGTGCGGAAGGAGAGATCCGCCCTCTGCGGCTTCGGGTGGAAAATCAGGAACAGCAGAAAATCCGCATTGATATTGAGGAGGTGCTGAAGGTGCAGGAGATCCGCTATACCGGCGTGGAAGCCCATATTTTTCTCTGCCGGGGTCGGGTAGAGGAGCGGGAAATGTTATTTGAGCTAAAATACACCTTCCGCAGCCACAGCTGGTGCCTGCTCCAAAGATTGCATTGATTTGAACGGAAAGATGATGTAAAATAAGTTGCAGAATATTGAAACGTATCCAACTTACGGAGGAAATTTGTATGGCCATCGTGACCTTTTATAACTGTGACCCAAAGGACGCCCCCAAAACCACCATGCCCGCCCATCTGGGTTCCAATGCCATCATCACCTGCCGGGGAAAGCTGCTGCTGGAAAAGCGCCGGGATTCTGACATTTGGGGCATGCCCGGCGGCGGCTGTAAGAAGTGGGAAACCGGCCGCCAGGCCATTGCCCGGGAAATTTACGAAGAGCTGGGCATCCGGGTTCCCAAGGAGAAATTTGAAAAGCTTGCAGTCTACGATAACCCCGGCCGTATCGCCGCCTACCGGGACGGAAGCATCTGGCGGATGGTCATTGTTGTCTACGGTCTGGATTTTCCCGAGGAACCTGTCATGCGCATCAGCAGCGAATCCAAGGACCTGCGATTTTTCACCAGGGAAGAAGTGCGCAATATCGAGATCGCTATCACCCACCGGGACATCGTGGAGGACTGGTTTACGAACAAAGAATGAATATGCAATTTATGAAAATTTACTTGTATATTCATAAAAAGTATGCTATTATACACGATGACGGTGCAGTATCCTAGTCGGGGTGTCCATCTTCCAGGTAGGGCCTAAAAATCCTATGAAGGGCACATCGATGAAGTCCCTGGTGTCTGCTTTTTACGCCCAGTTTAGGGTGGATGCTGGGGGTTAAGGATTCCGGGCGCGCGCCAATGGCATGGCGCATACGACCCGGTTTCCGTGGAGACCCGGTATTGTGCGACGACGGATAAAGTCCCTAGCGGGATCCGATCGCGTACGGGCCGGGATTAGAACCTGCAAGGCAGTGCGCAGAATCGCGTGCTGCGTGCAGCGTAGCCTGTTTTGAGTGAGTATGCGGGGAAAGAGGATCAGACGGCCGGTCGCTCGGCCAAGTGACTGCCGTTATCGCCTCTGGAAACCATCCTTGCAAAAGAAGCTAAGACTATGGTACATTCCGCCGTGGAAATCACCTAGGCTGTCGTAATTGGGCAGACAGGGGATTACAGTACGGACTAAGTGGCAATCGGGTAGTCAAATTTGGCAACACTTGAACACGAGGATCAAATGGAAACGGCCTGTACGGCAACGGCAGGTTCTTCGTGGGGAAAACCAACCCGACCTAAGCCGTAAGATTTATCCTGTCTGCTGCCGTCATTTCAATAATCAACAAGGGGTATTCTTGCCGTGTCTAAAACTGACCCTGCCGCTGCAAAACGGGAGCGGCAAAAGGCGGTCCGTTGGGTCGTCACTATTTTTCTGGTAACTATCGCCATTTCCGGCACCATTTCTCTGCTTTCTGATATTGTGATGGCTAGCTCCACCATGGCGGTTGCGTTTTTGATTCTGTTTGCCATTATTCTGGTGGGCATTATCTTTGATATCATCGGCATGGCCGTGGCTACTGCGGATGAAAAACCGTTTCATTCCATGGCGGCCCGGAAAGTTCCCGGCGCCCAGGAATCCATTGGGCTGCTGCGCAATGCGGAACGGGTCAGCTCCATTTGTAACGACGTGGTGGGCGATATCTGCGGTGTTGTGTCCGGCAGCGCTTCTGCCACCATTGCAGCACAGATCTTGTCCAATTTTGATTTTTCCTGGCCCCAGATCGTTTCCCTTGGTATGTCTGCCCTGGCGGCAGGTCTGACGGTTGGCGGTAAGGCCATTGGAAAATCCTTTGCGGTGAATTCCTGTACTGCCATTGTCCACTCCGTGGGCAAGCTTCTGCATACCGTGAATCAAATTTTCGGTAAAAAGAAGAATACAAAGAAAAAATAACGTTAGGTTGTGTAGATTCGTGAGCATTTTAGAGAAAATCAACGGTCACGAGGATCTGCTTTCCCTCAGCGATAAGGAACGAACTCTGCTGTGCAGCGAGATCCGGCAATTTCTGATCTCCAGCATTTCCCGAACCGGCGGACATCTGGCCGGCAATTTGGGCGCTGTGGAACTGTCTGTTGCCATCGAAACCGTTTTCAATACCAATATAGACCGCCTGGTTTTTGACGTAGGCCATCAGTCTTATGTTCATAAGCTGCTGACCGGTCGCCGGGCGGATTTTGCGCGTTTGCGTCAGTTCGGCGGTATGTCCGGGTTCCCCAAACCTTCCGAAAGTAACGCGGATGCTTTTGTGGCAGGGCATGCCTCCAGTTCTGTGTCCATTGCATTGGGCATGGCCCGTGCCCGGTCCCTTTTAGGGGAAAACTACAATGTCATTGCATTGATCGGCGACGGTGCCTCCACCGGCGGTATGGCCTTTGAAGGACTCAATGATGCCGCTGTCAGCCGGGAACCCATGATCATCATTCTCAATGACAATGAAATGTCTATTGGAAAAAATGTGGGCGGCATGTCCCGCCACCTGTCCAGGATTCGCAGCAGCAAAAAATATCTGGATGCCAAGCGCTGGTACCGCCAGTTTATGAAGAAACTCCCCGGCGGCAGGGGCTTGTACGTGCTGTCCAGCCGCTTGAAGAATCGGCTGAAGCGGTTCCTGCTGCCCAGCACCATGTTCGAAAATATGGGCCTGAGCTATTTGGGTCCCGTGGACGGTCATGATCTTCCCGGCTTGATTTCGCTGCTGCGTACCGCCAAGGATATGCGTGAACCGGTTGTGATCCATGTGGTAACCCAAAAAGGCTGCGGCTATTCCTTTGCTGAGGAAGATCCTGCTAAATTCCACGGAATCGGAAAGTTTGACCCCGAAACCGGTAAAAAGATCGATGCCAAGGTTCGCACATTTTCCGATTCCTTCGGAGACACCATGGTGGAACTGGCAGGGGAGGACAACCGGGTCTGCGCCATTACCGCAGCCATGCCCGGCGGCACCGGGTTGCTGAAATTTATGAAGCAGTATCCCAAGCGGCTGTTCGATGTAGGCATTGCGGAAGAACATGCGGTATCTATGGCCGGTGGCCTTGCCAAGCAGGGTATGGTACCTGTGGTTGCCATTTATTCCACCTTCCTGCAGCGCGGTTTTGATCAGATCATGCAGGATGCGGCACTGCTGCATCTGCACGTGGTCTTTGCCCTTGACCGGGCGGGTCTGGTTGGTGACGATGGTCCGACGCATCATGGTGTGTTTGACATAGGCTACCTGCGTCAGATGCCCGGTATGCGGATTTTGTGCCCTGTCAGCTTTGCAGAGCAGCAGGATATGCTTCGTTGGGCAGTGAAGGAATATGATGGGCCTGTCGCCATCCGGTATCCCCGGGGCGGCGAGGGAACCTATCAGGCATCCGACTGGCACGGCTTGGATGGCGGTTTGGTAAAATGCCACCGGACCGGTAAGGATGTGACCATCATCACCTACGGAAGATTGCTGGAAAATGCGCTGGAAGCAGCTGACATTCTTTCGCATCAGGGGTCGGAAGCCACCGTTCTGCGCCTTCTGTCTGCCTCTGACCTTTCTGCGGCAGAAATTATGGAAAAAATGGCCGCCAATGCTCCCGTTTTGGTGGTGGAAGAAGCCTGTACAGGTTCCGGCATTAAAGAAGCCCTTGCCTGGGAATTGAACGGAATCCATCCCTGTCATATTTGCGGTATTGACCTGGGTCCCGATTTTGTGACCCACGGAAGCCAGAATGAATTGTATGCACATTGCGGCCTGGACGCTCAGTCCATTGCTGCGTTTACGAAGGAGATGCTGTCCAATGAAAATTAAAAAAAGACTGGACGTTCTGCTGACCGAACAGGGCTATGCGGACAGCCGCTCCAAGGCTCAGGCCATTATCATGAGCGGACAGGTATACGTGAATGGCCAGAAAGCGGACAAACCCGGTGTATCCTACGAGGAAACCGTGGAACTGGAAGTCCGTGGTGCAGTCTGTCCCTATGTCAGCCGGGGCGGCTTGAAGCTGGAAAAAGCCCTGCGGGACTTTGGTGTAAAGCCGGTTGATTATGTCTGCAGTGACTCCGGTGCTTCCACCGGCGGCTTTACGGACTGCCTGCTCCAGCAAGGCGCCAGAAAGGTATTTGCCATCGATGTGGGTTATGGTCAGCTGGACTGGAAAATCCGCTCCGATGAGCGGGTTGTGGTTATGGAGCGGACTAATATTCGCTATGTGACCCCGGAAGATCTGGGCGAACCTCTGGATCTTTCCGTCATTGATGTCAGCTTCATCGGCTTGGAAATTGTCCTGCCGACCATCAAGACCCTCTTGAAACCCACCGGCCAGGTGCTGTGTCTGATCAAGCCTCAGTTTGAGGCGGGTAAGGAAAATGTCGGCAAGAAGGGTGTTGTCCGGGATCCCAAGATCCATAAAATGGTTCTGGATAACTTTGTTTCTCTGGTGGACAGCCTCGGTTTCAAAATTCTTGGCCTTACCTTCTCTCCCGTAAAGGGACCGGAGGGCAATATTGAATTTTTGGCCCATTTGACTTTGGATGCAGTAGAAGGCATCCGCCCGGACACTGCCTCTGTGGTGTCCCAGGCACATGAAAAGCTGGATAAGGGGGCAACGTAATGAAAAACGTAATACTGACCCCCAATCCCTATCGGGATAAGGAGTTCAAGACTGTCCGTGCCGCTGTGGAAATTCTGAAAGAGGCCGGCATGAATCCCCGCCTTTGCCTGCCCTTTGAGGTGGATCGGACCTACGATTTGCCCAAGGACCTGCGGTTCCACCGTTTGGACCGGGAGCTTGCCAATGCGGACATGGTCATTTGCTTTGGCGGCGACGGTACCATTCTGCACATGGCGAAAACCGCTACCCGGAAAGGTCTGCCCATTCTTGGTGTCAACATCGGAACCATGGGCTTTATGGCCGAACTGGAAAGCGGTGAATTGAACAAACTTGCTTGCCTTGCCAGCGGAGAATATTCCATCGATGGCCGTATGATGTTGGATGTTACTGTCCAGCGGGACCGGGACATTATCTTCCATGATATTTGTTTGAATGACGCGGTCATTACCAAGGGCGCTGTGGCCCGAATCGCCCATCTGGCAGTGAAATGCGATGGAGTGGAGGCCATGGAATGCAGCGGTGACGGCATTATTGTTGCTACACCCACCGGCTCTACCGCCTATAATCTGTCTGCGGGCGGCCCGATTGTGGAGCCGGAAGCAAAGAATATTATCATCACCCCCATCTGCGCCCATGATGTGGGCAGCCGCTGCATTGTGGCTTCCGACAAGCGGGTGATTACCGTGAACATGATCCACAATGCCAGACGGAATGCCTATGTGTCCCTGGACGGCGGTAAGGCCTTCCGGCTGAACATGGGCGATGTGGTGACCATCAAAAAATCCCATCTGGAAACCAAGCTGATCCGACTGAAGGATCGCAGTTTCTATGATGTTGTGAACGCAAAATTTAAGAAAGTGTAAGAGGTGACCTGCAGTGAAATCTGAACGTCAGGCCAAGATTATGGAAATCATCTCCACCATCAACGTGGAGACCCAGGAGCAGCTGCTGGAAGAATTGCAGCGCAGCGGCTTCAGCGCTACCCAGGCCACCATTTCCCGTGATATCAAGGAACTGCGGATCGTCAAGGAACTGACCAGCTTCGGTACTTACCGCTATACCACCGCAGCCCGGGAGGTTCCTGTCACCTTCACCGGTAGACTGAACACCATTTTTCGGGAATGCGTCACCAATTTTGACTACGCTCAGAATATTGTAGTCATTCATACTCTGCCCGGCCTGGCCAATGCAGCCGCATCTGCGTTGGATGCCATGAACATGAGCGTTGTGGTCGGCACCATCGCCGGTGACGACACGGTTTTCGTGGTCATGCGCGATACCAATGCTGCCGCTGCTTTCTGCGGTGAAATCAAAGGCTTACTGAAATAAGAAGGAGGAATCGCCGTGCTGAGTTTGCTGCATATTGAAAATATCGCGGTCATTGAGAGCGCGGATATTTCCTTTGACCAGGGCTTCAATGTCCTCACCGGTGAAACCGGTGCCGGTAAATCCATCGTTATCGATGCCATTTCCGCCATTTTGGGCGAGCGTGCCTACCGGGACATGATCCGTACCGGCACATCCAAAGCCTCCGTCCGTGCTGTTTTCACTGACGTTCCGGCGCTCAGCTGGTTTACAGACAATGGCGTGGAGTACGATTCTGAAACGGTTATTCAGCGGGAAATCTACCTGGACGGCAAAAACATTTGCCGGGTCAACGGCAGCCTTGTTTCCGTTTCTATTCTTCGGAAACTGGGTATTCAGCTGATTAACATCCACGGCCAGCACGATTCTGCGTCCCTTTTTGACGAAGACAACCATCTGGCCTTCCTGGATTCCTTTGGGGATAACGAATCCCTTCGGGCGGATTATGCAGAAAAGTACGAAGCAGTTGCCAAGCTTCGCCGGGAAATCGACCGTATGTCCATGGACGAAGGAGAAAAACTTCGCCGCATGGAAACGCTGAAATACCAGATTGCTGAGATTGAAAAGGCGGAACTGGAACCCGGGGAAGATGAAGCGCTGGAAGACCGCCGGAAGCTGCTGCAAAATGCGGAAAAACTGAGCAACGGCATGAATGAGGCTGTGGAATGCCTCTACGGCGGCGAAGACAGCGACGGTGCAGCCGGATTGCTGGCCCAGGCGGAATATGCCTTATCCCGGCTTTCCCGGTTTACGGATGCCTTTGCGTCCCTGCATGAAAAAGTAAATGACCTAAAATACCAGGTCCAGGATGCGGCGGAAGAGGTACTTTCCGCCCGGGATGACCTTAATTATTCCGCCGATGAACTGGAGGAAATTGAATCCCGCCTGGACGTGATTCATAAACTGCGCCGTAAATACGGTGTCACCTGCAGCGATATTCTGGATTATCTGGAAAAAGCCAAGCAGGAACTGGACGAAATCGAATTCGCCGATGACCATCTGGAACGGCTGAAAAAGAAACTGAGTAAAGCGGAAAAAACCGCCTGGGATGCGGCTTTTGCGCTTCGGGAAAACCGGAAGAAAACTGCCATTTCTATGTCGGAGCGGATCTTGACG
Source organism: Faecousia sp. (assembly GCA_045533345.1). Classification (GTDB taxonomy): domain Bacteria; phylum Bacillota; class Clostridia; order Oscillospirales; family Oscillospiraceae; genus Faecousia. The sequence goes on from JAZSHO010000173.1 coordinate 11,102, forward strand.
GAGCTTGCCCAGCTGGATATGCCCCGTGTGCAGTTCTCTTGTGCGTTTAAGGAGCTGGATTTAACCGCCAACGGGGCGGATGCGGTGGCATTTTATATGTCTGCTAACGCCGGCGAAGCTTTGAAGCCCATGAGCAAGGTTGCATCCGGCGGTGAATTGGCCCGCATTATGCTGGCCATGAAGAATGTTCTGGCTGAGAAGGACCAGGTGAACACCTTGATCTTTGACGAGGTGGACACTGGTGTTTCCGGCCGTGCCGCTCAGAAGGTCGCCGAGAAGCTGCGAAGCGTTGCTGCCCATAAGCAGGTTCTTTGCGTAACCCATCTGCCCCAGTTGGCAGCTTTGGCCAATACCCATCTGCTGATTGCCAAATCTGAGCGGGACGGGAGAACCTATACCTCCGTTACACCGCTCGATATCGAAGGCCGAAAGAAGGAACTGGCCCGCATTATCGGCGGCACCAATATTACCGAAACCACACTGAAAAGCGCCGAAGAGATGCTTCGGGGATAATGCTATGAACGCACAGGAAATGTGGAATCTATTTTCCCAACAGGAAAACATAAATGCCGAATACGACGCATGGGCCTTCGGCGACGATACCGACGGACTGGCACAGTTGGTGCTTCACGGAATCAAGACAGGCACCGCTTCGGCCTACCCTTTTTATGAGTTGGAAGGGGAACCCCTGCCGGAAGAAGGCGGCTACAATGTGATTCTGGACACACAGGATAACGCTGTGTGTATCACCAGAACCACCCGGGTATATGTGGTTCCTTTCCGGGATGTCACTGCAGACCACGCCTATAAAGAAGGAGAAGGGGATCGTTCCCTTGCTTACTGGAGAGCGGTTCATGAACGCTTCTTTACCGAGGAGCTGGAAACTGTCGGACTGCGGTTTGATTGGGATATGCCGGTGGTCTGCGAGGAGTTTACAAAGGTTTATCCTTGACAAATGATTGCCTTTTTGTTAGTATAACGGCGTAAACACAGCGATGGGAACAAGTAAGCGACCCTCTTTCCGCCAGAGAACTGCCGGTTGGTGCAAGGCAGCGGGAAAGCCCGCCGAAATACCTCCCGGAGTGGCTTTTCTGAACTGACAGTAGGAAAAGACGGGTCCGCCCGGTATAGCGGTAGGCGTTGTTTGACGCCGTGAGGGCATTTCTTGTGAGAGAATGCCGAATTAGAGGTGGTACCGCGTATTTTACGCCCTGGATCCTTTGGGACCGAGGGTGTTTTTTGTTATTCTTTCATGTCATCGCGAACCAGTGCGCACACTGGTGTGGCGATCCCCTATGGTTTTTAGGAGTTTTCTGTTTGCTATGGGGTAATTGTTTTAACAGAGAGGAGATGATATCATGCTGACAACTCCCATGGATATTTTGCAGCAATTTCCTGTTCGGAAATCCAGGGCACAGAAACAGGCATTCCGGGACGCTGTGCAGGGATATGTGCAGACCTTAGGTTATGAATGCACCGTGGAAAAGGGAAGCATGGGTGTCCATAACCTGGTGATCGGCGACCCGAAAAACGCAAAATATCTGGTTACCGCCCATTATGACACCTGTGCAAGGCTCCTTTGGCCCAATATGGTCACCCCCTGCAACGGCTTTGTTTACTGGTCCTACCAGGTATGTTTGATCCTTGGCATGATGCTCGCAGCTTCCTTGTTTACGGCTTTGGTGTGTTTGATTGCCGGAACCGGGGATATCGCTTCCTTTGTGGCCACCGTCAGCTACTGGGCCTTGCTTTTTTTGATGATGGTGGGCCCGGCCAATAAAAACAATGCCAACGACAACACCTCCGGCGTTGTTACCGTTCTGGAAATAGCCCGGACTCTGCCGGAAAACCAGCGCAGCAAGGTGTGCTTCGTGCTTTTTGATCTGGAAGAAGCGGGACTTCTTGGCTCCTCTACCTATCGCAAAGCGCATAAAAAAGAAACAGACAAACAAATTGTTTTGAATCTGGATTGTGTCGGCGACGGCGACCATATCCTGCTGTTTCCCACCAAAAAGCTGAAAAAGGATGTTAAAAAGGTTAGTCCCATTTTTAAAGCCTGCGGCTATTACGGAAATAAATCCATTTTGGTACGGGATAAGGGCTATTCTTTCTACCCTTCGGACCAGGCAAACTTCCCATACGGCGTAGGCATAGGCGCATTCCATATCAAAAGAGGACTGGGCCATTACTATAGCCGCATCCACACCCCCAGGGATACGATCCTTGACCCAACCAATGTAAACCTTCTGCGCGCTGCCATCACCACCTTGATCAGCAGCGACGTAGCCCAATAAGAAAGGAAGAAAATTATGAAACTCTATGATGAGCTGGTAGCCCGCGGCCTCATCGCCCAGGTGACCAATGAAGAAGAAATCCGTGAAATGATCGACAACGGCAAGGCCACCTTCTATATCGGCTTTGACCCCACTGCCGATTCTCTGCATGTTGGCCATTTCATGGCTCTGTGCCTCATGAAGCGCCTGCAGATGGCAGCCACCAAGCCCATCGCTCTGATCGGCGGCGGCACTGCCATGATCGGTGACCCCTCCGGCCGTACCGACATGCGCTCCATGATGACCCAGGAAACCATTCAGCACAACTGCGACTGCTTCAAGAAGCAGATGGAGCGGTTCATCGAGTTCGGCGAAGGCAAGGCTCAGATGGTCAATAACGCCGACTGGCTGCTGAAGCTGAACTACGTTGACTTCATCCGGGAAATCGGCGGCTGCTTCTCCGTGAACAATATGCTCCGTGCTGAGTGTTTCAAGCAGGAAATGGAAAAGTGCCTTTCCTTCCTGGAATTCAACTACATGCCCATGCAGTCCTACGACTTCTACTACCTGTTCAAGGAATACGGCTGCAACATGCAGTTCGGCGGCAACGACCAGTGGTCCAACATGTTGGGCGGCACCGAGCTGATCCGTAAGAAGCTTGGTAAGGATGCCCATGCCATGACCATCACCCTGCTCTTAAACAGTGAGGGCAAGAAGATGGGCAAGACCGCCAAGGGTGCTGTCTGGCTGGATCCCAATAAGACCACTCCCTATGACTTCTACCAGTACTGGCGGAACGTGGAGGATGCTGACGTTATGAAGTGCATCCGTATGCTGACCTTCCTGCCTCTGGAAGAGATTGAAGCCATGGCCGACTGGAAGGACGCTCAGCTGAACGTTGCCAAGGAAATCCTGGCTTACGAGCTGACCAAGCTGGTCCACGGCGAAGAAGAGGCCGACAAGGCCAAGGCAGCTGCCAAGGCTCTGTTCCTGGGCGGCGGTGACGATGCCAACATGCCCACCACTGAAATCACCGCTGACCAGCTGAAGGACGGCGCTATCGGCATTCTGAATCTGATGGTCGCTTGCAAGCTGGCTCCCTCCAACAAGCAGGCCCGTCAGCTGGTGCAGCAGGGCGGTGTCTTCGTCAATGACGAGAAGATGGCCGATCCCACTTTCGCTGTCACTGAGGAAATGCTGAAGGAAGGCGTGAAGATCCGTAAGGGCAAGAAGGTCTTCCACAAGGCAATTCTCGCCTAATTACAAAGATGTCATTGCGCGGCGGACCGCCAAAGCGGTCCGCCGTGGCAATCCCCCAGATGATCAGGAGTCAAAAATATGCTGGAATTGGCAAGAGAATGCGATTTTGAAGCCTTTAATGCCATCGCGGATCAGGTCCACGACCTCCATGTTGGCTGGCGGCCGGATCTTTACTGCCATGCGGATCCGCTGTTTCCTATGGAAACCTACCGCCAGCTGATCCAGGAAAAGAATGCCTTTGTAGCAAAGCTGGATGGCCAGGTGGTTGGCATCGTTGTGCTGTATGATTATGAAGTAAAGGGTCCCGGAAATGTGACCCGGAAGGTCATGCGCGTGGACAACATCGCCGTGGCAGAAAGCATGCGGAATCAGGGCATCGGCAAAACCATGATGGGTGATATCCGGGTTCTTGCCAAGGTTCGCCGCTGCCATGAGATCGTCCTCAGCGTGTACCCGGAAAACGACGGTGCCGTGGCCTTCTATCAAAAATGTGGCTTTACCATCCGCAGCATCAATATGCAGCAAAAGGTATAAATGAAGCCTCCGTATGTTTTTTCATACGGAGGCCGTTTTTATTGTCTTTTCTTGATAAGGGACGCGATCCACTTTGTAAGAAGATAGATTCCATAACCGGTCACATAACCAATGGAATTCAAAATCAGGTCATCGATATCCGTTACCCGGTCCAGGGGCAGCTGCAGGATTTCAATGGTCAGCGTAACGCCAACACCTGCGGCGATGATTTTTCCGTGAGTATTCAGCTCCTTAAAAACGCTGGGCCATACGATGCCAAGGGGAATGAACATGGTGGTATTGCCGATGACATTGATCAGCAGCTCTTTGAAAACCCCATAGTCGAAAAGATTCACGAAAGGAATCAAATTGATCCGCAATGGTAAGACTGTCGCCGGATCAAAAACCAGGGGTTCGATTTTTCCGTTGACCTTAAAGAAAGGGAAGAAGGTAAACCGGACGACCACCACGATGCAGATATAAACCAGCATCAGCTGAGCTTCCCGCTTCCAGCTGAAATGACCCGTCTTACTGGCGCAATGAAAACGGACCAGGACCCAGATCAGGCTGATGATTGCAAAAAGTACCGAGTAGGATATTTGAAGCATAGTGTACTCCTTATGTATTTCGGTGTGGATAGTATATCATATAATTTCACTGCCGTCAACTTAGCAGGAAATCTGCCAATTTTTTGTAATTTGCCTCCGTCATGGAGCAAAGGGGCAGCCTGCATTCTCCGCAGTCGTATCCCATCAGCTGCATAGCTGCCTTTACAGGAATGGGGTTGACTTCACAGAACAGCAGCTGGATCAATGGCATAAGCTCTGTCTGCAATGCGGCAGCGGTATCGAAATCTCCTGCCAGGGCTGCCTGGGCCATGGCCTGGGTTTCTATGGGTGCCACATTGGAAAGAACGGAGATCACGCCCGCCCCACCCAGGGCCATGACCGGTGTGATCATGTCGTCGTTGCCGGTCCAGACTGAGAAATGGGGTGGGCAGGAAGCCAGAATCCGGGTTATTTTCCGGATATCCGTGGAGGCTTCCTTCACCCCGGCAATGTTCGGAATTTCACTCAGTTTTTTATATACGGACACCGGCATATCCACGCCCGTCCGGGACGGCACATTGTAAAGGATCATCGGGATGGACACAGCCTCGGCTATGGCCTTAAAATGCAGATACAGTCCCTGCTCCGTTGCCTTATTGTAATAGGGACTGACCACCAAAAGACCATCCGCTCCGGCCTTTTGGGCCTCTTTGCTTAAAAATACAGCGTGTTCCGTACAGTTGGAGCCGGTTCCGGCAAGAATCCTGCCATCCTTTCCTACATATTCCTTTGCCCGCCGGAACAAGGTGATTTTTTCTTCGTCTGTAAGGGTCGGGGCTTCTCCGGTGGTGCCGCAGATAACAATGTTGTGGATACCACCCTCCAGCTGCCGCCTAAGAAGCTGCTCCAGCATGGGATAATTGACTTTCCCCTCCAGAAAGGGAGTGACCAGAGCGGTGCAGGCTCCGGTAAAAAACGGTTTTTTCATAATTTGATCCCTCCATGCCAGTCTATGCGGGAAAAATCCAATTTGTCTGTTGCAAATTCTGTCAAAATCGTCTATACTGAGTTGATAACAAAATGGAGGAATATGCCCTTGAAGACCCATGATTTTTGGTATGACCTTCCCGAAGAGCTGATCGCCCAGACGCCGCTGGAAAAACGGGATACCTCCCGACTGCTGGCATTGAATCGAATCACCGGGGAAGTGGAACATAAACATTTTTACGATATTATCGACTACCTGCAGCCCGGCGATTGCCTGGTCATGAACGACTCCCGTGTTCTGCCCGCTCGACTTTTGGGACATCGTCCCACCGGCGGTGCTGTGGAAGTGCTGCTGCTTCGTGACCTTGGGGACAAGAAGTGGGAGTGCCTGTGTAAACCCGGCAGAAAGATGCGCCAGGACGACGAAGTCCTTTTCGGCAACGGTGAGCTGTCTGCCACAGTGGTAGAAGTTAAGGACGACGGCAACCGTGTGGTGGAATTCCACTACGGGGGAATCTTCCTGGAGGTTCTGGAACGGCTGGGCAAGATGCCTCTGCCCCCCTATATTAAAGCAGAACTTGCTGACCAGGAACGGTACCAGACGGTTTACTCCCGGGAGGTTGGCAGCGCTGCCGCCCCCACAGCCGGTCTGCATTGGACGAAGGAACTTCTGGACAAAGCCAGAGCCAAGGGCGTGAAAACCGCCTTTGTGACCCTGCATGTGGGTCTGGGAACCTTCCGTCCTGTAAAAGCCGAAAATATCCTGGAACACCATATGCACTCCGAGCTTTGCATGATGGGTGCGGAAACCGCCGCCATTCTGAATGAAACCAAGGCCAACGGCGGACGGGTCATCTGTGTCGGCACCACTTCCTGCCGTACTCTGGAGTCCCTGGTAAACGAAGACGGCACCTTTGAAGCCAAGTCCAAGTGGACGGAAATCTTCATTTATCCCGGCTATACGTTCAAGGCTATGGATGGTCTGATTACCAATTTCCATCTGCCGGAAAGTACCCTGGTAATGCTTGTTTCCGCTTTCGCAGGTCGGGAAAAGGTTCTTGCCGCTTACGAGGAAGCCGTTAAGGAGCGCTACCGTTTCTTTAGCTTCGGCGATGCTATGTGTATTTTGTGAGGTAATCCTATGATTGCACCTGTGGATGTAACGAATATCCGCATTGAAACTCAGCGTCTGATCCTGCGGTCCTGGCGGGAATCGGATCTGGCTGACTTTTTTGAATATGCCAGCGTGGATGGTGTCGGTCAGATGGCGGGCTGGCTACCCCATAAGGATATGGAAGAATCCCGCCGGATTTTGTCACATTTCCTTGAAGGAAACAAGACCTTTGCTCTGGAACTGAAAGAAAATCATAAGGTCATCGGCTCCATCGGCCTCGAAACCCGGGACGCTAATCTTGGGATTTCGGAAGACCTTATGGGCCGTGAAATCGGCTATGTTCTGAGCAAAGATTACTGGGGCAGGGGACTGATGCCGGAAGCGGTAAAAGCCGTCATCGATTACTGCTTCGATGAATGGAATTTTGATTGGCTTACCTGTGGCCATTTTATCCGCAACAATCAGTCCCGCCGTGTGGTGGAAAAATGCGGTTTCCGATATTTGCAGGATGTGGTTCATACAACCCGCTTCGGAACAGAAGAACCCACGAAACTGTATATCATGGACAAGGATGACCATACTTTCTTGCGGATGAACGCACCTTTCGATGTAACGGCGCACCGTCTGGAAACGGAACGCATGCTCCTTCGCCCTCTGGAGGATGGAGACCTGGAAGGTTTCCACCGACTGGCGGTTCTGCCGGAAGTGGCAGAATTTGCAGGTTGGGACTGCTCCCATAGCCTGGAAGAAACCAAATCCAATTTTGACCGTCATTTGTCCCACAAGGAAACCTTTGCGCTGATTCTCAAAGAAACCGGAGAATTCATCGGGTCCTTTTCTATCCAGGCCAGGAACTGGCCCGCTTATCCCATGGACCATCATCTTCGTGGCAGAGAATTTGGATTTGAACTGCATCCGGATTACTGGGGCAGGGGACTGATGCCCGAAGCCGTTCGGGCTGTGACGGACCTGTGTTTTGAGGAACTGGGATATGACTTTGTTTCCGCTGGATATTTCCAGGGAAATGACCGGTCTGCCCGGGTCATTGAAAAATGCGGCTTTGCCTATTTGTTTGAAGAAGATATGAAACTATCGGAAGAAAAGACGGTTCACGTCCTCACCTACATCCGATATAAGGAGAATTTACCATGTTTACACTGAAGAAAACCGAAGGAAAGGCCCGCCGGGGTGAATTTACCTGCGCCCACGGCACGGTCCAGACCCCTGTGTTTATGAATGTTGGTACCCAGGGTGCCATCAAGGGCGCCTTAAGTGCCGAAGATCTGAAAAATATCGGCTGCCAGGTGGAGCTATCCAATACCTACCATCTGCACCTGCGCCCCACCGACAAGGTAGTTCGCCAGATGGGCGGACTGCATAAGTTTATGACCTGGGATGGCCCCATTCTTACTGACTCCGGCGGATTCCAGGTATTCAGCCTGTCTTCTCTCCGGAAAATCAAGGAAGAGGGCGTCTACTTCTCCTCCCACATCGACGGTCACAAGATTTTCATGGGTCCCGAGGAAAGCATGCAGATCCAGTCCAACTTAGGCAGCGATATCTGCATGGCCTTTGATGAGTGCATTGAAAATCCCTCTCCCCGTGACTACGTGATCAAATCCGTGGAGCGTACTACCCGGTGGCTGGAACGGTGTAAAGCGGAAAATGCCCGTTTGAATGCGCTTCCCGATACAGTCAATCCTCAGCAGCAGCTGTGGGGCATCAACCAGGGCGGCACCTACGACGATATCCGGATCGAGCATATGAAGCGCATTGCGGAACTGGACCTGCCCGGCTATGCCATCGGCGGTCTTGCGGTTGGCGAAACCGCTGAGGAGATGTACCGCATCATCGAGGCAGTGGAACCCCATATGCCCGTGAACAAACCCCGGTATCTGATGGGCGTGGGTACTCCCACCAACATCATTGAAGCTGTGGCCCGGGGCGTCGACTTCTTCGACTGTGTTATGCCTGCGAGAAATGCCCGGCATGCACGGCTTAACACCTGGGAAGGTGCCATCAATCTGAAAAATGCCAAATACCAGCTGGACGAAAGTCCCATTGACCCCGAGTGCGATTGTCCTGTCTGCCGTCGTTACAGCCGTGCCTATATCCGGCACCTGTTTGTGGCCGAGGAGATGCTTGCCATGCGTCTTTGCGTCATGCACAACCTGTATTTCTACATAAAAATGATGGAAAAATTCCGGGAAGCCCTGGATGAGGGCCGTTTTGAGGAATTCCGTCGGGAATATTCTGCAAAATTGGCCAGAAGAATCTAAACTTCCCCTTGCAATTTGAGCAAACAATGCTATAATATTCAAGATATCAATTACGAAGGAGTTTTCCAAATGTTTCATGTTCTGACTACTACCGGTTCTGCTGGCATGGGCAGTTCCATCTTTATGCTGGTTGCCATGCTGGCTGTTTTCTACTTCATGCTGATCCGTCCCGAGAACAAGCGCAAGAAGGAAGCTGAGCAGATGCGCAGCTCCGTCCGTAACGGCGACAAGATCACCACCATCGGCGGCATCATCGGCACTGTCGTGAATGTCAAGGAGGAAAAGATCGTTATCGAGACCGGCGCTGACCAGGTTCGTATCGAGCTGGCCAAGTGGGCTATCTCCTCCAACGAGACCGCTGAGGAAAATGCCAAGGCAGAAGCCAAGAAGGCACAGGAAGCCAAGGCTAAGGCCCAGGCTGCCAAAAAGGCTGAGAAGGCTAACAAGGAAAAGTAATGTATCACAAATGACAGGCTTCGGAATTTCCGGAGCCTGTTTTTATTTCTTTCAGAAAAATAGGTAGTCAAATGAACATTTCTTTGCTATAATGAAACAAAAAACATTGTGGAGGGATCACGATGAAACTGTTGACCAAAGCAAGTTATTCCGGCGAAATGAATCAGCGGGAAAAGGACAATCTGCTTGTTGCTTATGAAGCCGCCTGTGAAGCCATGGTCCTGCTGAAAAATGACGGTGCCTTACCCTTTAAAACCAGGAAAATCGCTTTGTTTGGCCCTGGTGCCTCCATGACCATCAAAGGCGGTACCGGATCCGGTGAAGTGAACGAGCGCCATTCCGTTACCGTCCTGGAAGGCCTGGAAGACCGTGGCTTTGAGATTACCACCAAGCAGTGGATCGCAGATTTTGAGCAGAACTATAAGGATGCGGAAGCAGCCTATAAAATCGAAAAGAAGAAGCGTATCAATCTGTTAAAGCCCAATTCCATTATGGAAATGATCTTTGATAACTTCCGCGCTCCGGTGGGTCCTGCCATTACAGACGATGTAGTCACCGCCAGCGACACCGACAGTTGCATTTACGTACTGTCCCGACAGGCAGGCGAGGGTGGCGACCGGAAGGCAGAAAAGGGCGATATGTTCCTTACCGACGAGGAAGCGGCAGCCATCCGCACCTGCGCAGAAAAGTATGCGCATTTCCTGCTTGTCATCAACTGCGGCAGCGCCATTGATATGGCCTTTGCCGAGGAAATCCCCGGGATTAATGCCATCCTTTATCTGTGTCAGCTTGGCACAGAAGGCGGCCATGCCTTTGCGGATGTGGTCAGCGGTGCCGTTACCCCTTCCGGTAAACTGTCCGATACCTGGGCCAAGAAGTACGAAGACATTCCGTTTGCCAAGGAATACAGTTATCTGAACGGCAATCTGAAAGAAGAATACTATAAGGAAGGCATTTACGTTGGTTACCGTTATTTTGACAGCTTTGGTGTAGAGCCCGCCTACCCCTTTGGCTTCGGCCTTAGTTATACGGACTTTACCATTCGCTCCTCAGGCGTTGCCATGGTGCAGGGAATGGTCATGGTCACTGCGGATGTTTCCAACACCGGCGATACCTATTCCGGCAAGGAAGTGGTGCAGCTGTATGCTTCCGCGCCCAACGGTCACCTACACAAGGAATATCAGTCCCTGGCAGACTTTGAGAAGACCGCACTATTGGCCCCCGGCGAACATCAGACGGTACAGCTTTGCTTCGACCTGCGCAATCTTGCCAGCTACCGGGAATACGATGCCTGCTATGTACTGGAAAAGGGCGAATATATCCTGCGCCTGGGTAATTCTTCCCGGAATACCATGGTCATTGGCACTTTGCTGTTGGAAGAAGAAGTCATCGTTTCCCGTCACCAGAATGTTTGTGTTCCTGCTGAATCCATGGAAGAACTGGTTGCCCCTGGGCGTAAGGAGGAAACTATTGCGGAGGGTTTGCCTTACATCCTGGTAAATCCTGCAGACTTCCAGACTGTGGAGTACACCTATGAAGAACCGCCCAAGCACTATGATCCCAAGGTGCAGAAGTTCGTTGACAGCTTAAGCGCTAAGGAAATGGCAGAAATTGTGGTAGGCATTGGCATGTTTGGCGGCGAAACCCGATTCAATCTGCCCGGTTCCGTGGGCAATACCACCTCTAAGCTCTGGGACAAGGGCCTTGCCAATGTGGCTCTTTGTGATGGACCTGCCGGTCTGCGAATCCAGAAACGGTCCACCGTGGATAAAAAGGGTAAGGTCAAGCCTGTGGATATGGCCCTGTCCATCTTCGAAGCGTTCCCCGATGCCGTGAGAAAGCTGATGGTTGGTAATCCCGAAAAGGACACTGTGATCTATCAGTATACCACTGCATTCCCCGTGGCCAATGCCTTGGCTCAGACCTGGAATACGGAACTGATGCACAAGGTTGGCAATGCCATTTACACGGAAATGAAGGAATATGGCTGCACTTATTGGCTGGCACCAGCCATCAATATTCATCGGAATCCTCTTTGCGGCCGTAATTTCGAGTATTTCTCTGAAGATCCCCGGCTTACCGGCGCCATGGCAGCGGCCATTACCCGGGGCGTTCAGCAGGAGGAAGGCTTCTACGTTACGGTGAAGCATTACGCCTGCAACAACCAGGAAGACAACCGGAATTATGTTTCCAGCAACCTGTCTGAGCGTGCCCTTCGTGAGATTTATCTGCGCGCTTTTGAGCAGACTGTTCGGGAGGGCGGTGCAAAGGGCATCATGACTTCCTATAATAGAGTCAACGGGGTTTACTCTGCCAACAGCCACGATCTTTGCACCAAAGTGCTGCGTAATGAGTGGGGCTTCGACGGCGTGGTTATGACCGACTGGTTCTCCACCGGCGGCAACAAAGCCAATACCGCGCTTTGCATGAAGGCTGGCAACGATCTGCTGATGCCCGGCGGCGGAAACTACCGTATGGAGATCCTGACTGGTCTTAAGAAGGGTCTCATCTCCGAAGAAGACCTTCGCCGCTGCTGTGCCAATGTGGTCCGCGCCATTATGAACAGTGCGATCCAGAAAGAATATTTCAAGTAAATCCAACGAAAACACCCGGTACCGTCTGGTACCGGGCGTTTTTTACAGCAAATTCATGATGGCATCTGCATATTCCGCAGCAGTGGCATTTTTACCGTCGCTGGTGACCACAACGTCACAGGTTTCCAATGCTTTTTCCAGTTTGGAAGCAGCTTCTGCGCGGCAGATGTGCCGCAGCAGCATAGCAGCTGCTTTCAAAATGCTGGCAGGGTTGGCATAGGCCCCCATGCCCCGTTCGATCATTCTGGGTGCAGAACCATGGATGGCCTCAAACATGGCGTAACGGTCACCCACATTGGAGCTGCCTGCGGTGCCCACACCGCCCTGGATCTGGGCAGCTTCATCGGTGATGATGTCACCGTAGAGGTTGGGAAGAAGTACCACCTGGAATTGCTCCCGCAGCGGCTCCTTCAGAAGATTGGCGGTCATGATGTCGATGTAGTAATCTTCCACCGTAATTTCCGGATATTCTGCTGCGATTTCATGGGCAATGGCAGTGAATTTGCCATCGGTTTTCTTCATGATGTTAGCCTTGGTGACGATGGAAACATGGTTTTTTCCGTTGTTTCGTGCGTATTCAAAGGCTGCCCGTGCAATTCGTCTGGTGCCGATATCTGTGGTAACCTTGAAATCCACTGCCATTCCGGGAAGTTCCACACCCCGACTGCCAAGGACGTATTCGCCCTCAGTATTTTCACGGAAAAACATCCAGTCAATGTTCTTTTCGGGGATGCACACAGGACGGCAGTTGGCATACAGATCCAGTTCCCGTCGCATGGCCACATTGGCAGACTCCATAGTACCGCCATGGGGAGTGGTGGTGGGGCCTTTCAGCAGCACATCGCAGGTTTTGATTTCAGCCAGGACATCGTCGGGAATAGGCTTGCCGCAGGCAACGCGGTTTTCTATGGTCAGTCCATTGATCTGCTTCAGCACGATGGAACCGGCAGATATTTCATCTGCCAGAAGCTTCTCCAAAACCCGGGATGCCTGCCGGGTAATGATGGGGCCAATGCCGTCCCCATCAATGACACCGATGGTAACAACCTTTTTGGTGGTAAAATCCGTTTTTGTTTTGTCGATTTTCGCCACCCGCTCCAGCTGCTCCTCCAGCAGCTTTTTAAACGCCTTACAAGCGATGGTAATGTCGTACATCATAAACCGCCCTCCTTGGTGTAGTTCAGCAATCCTCCGGCTTTCAAAATGGCCTGCTGTCGCTGGGTAAAGCTGCACAGTGCATGGAAGCATTTACCGGTGGAGGAATCCTTTACAGTCAGCTTTCCGGATGCGATACCGGTATAGATATCCTCGATAATCAACTTCGCATTCTGCTCCAAACCATCATAATCCGCAGGATTTTCAAAGGTAAGAGGCAGAATACCGGCGTTGATCAGATTAGCAACGTGAATTCTTGCAAAACTCTTGGCAATAACACAACGAATACCCAGGTACATAGGTACCAGCGCCGCATGCTCCCGGGAGGAGCCTTGACCGTAATTGCTGCCGCCAATGATAATGCCGTCCCCGGCTTCTTTGGCCCGTTCGGAGAAAGTGGGGTCACAGACTTCAAAGCAGAATTTGCTTAAATACGGAATGTTGGAACGGTAGGGGAGGATCTTGGCACCGGCTGGCATAATATGGTCGGTGGTGATATTATCGCCGACCTTCAGTACAAGATGGGCGGACAGGGAATCGGTAAAGGGTTTGCTCTTGGGGAATTCCTTGATATTGGGGCCACGCAGAACTTCCGCTTTCTGCATGTCTTCAGCAGGCACCGGCGGCAGCACCGCAGAATCATTGATTAGGAACTTATCCGGCATGGTTATGGTCAAGGGTTCTGCAATTGTAGTAGGATCGGTAATGTATCCTGTCAGAGCGGAGGCCACCGCAGTTTCCGGGGAAACCAGATAAACCTGACCATCCTTGGTGCCGCTTCTGCCAAGGAAGTTCCGGTTGAAGGTGCGTAAGGATACGCCACCGGAATTGGGGGAGAAGCCCATGCCAATGCAGGGACCACAGGCACATTCCAGCACCCGGGCACCGGATGCCAGAAGATCAGACAGCGCACCACAGTCAGAAAGCATCGTCAGTACCTGCCGGGAACCGGGGGACACAGAAAGACTGACGGAGGTATGAATGGTCTTACCCTTCAGCATTGCGGCCACTTTCAACAGGTCCAGCAGGGAAGAATTGGTGCAGGAACCGATACACACCTGGTCAACCTTCACATCCTTCAAAGAAGCTACTTCCACCACATTGTCGGGGCTGTGGGGACAGGCGATCATGGGCTTGAGAGAAGAAAGATCAATATCGATGATCCGGTCATATTCTGCGTCCTCATCGCTGGCAAGGGGCATATAGTCATTTTCCCGTCCCTGTGCCGTCAAAAATGCTCTGGTGATTTCATCAGAGGGGAAGATGGAAGTGGTTGCACCCAATTCGGTACCCATGTTGGTTATGGTACCGCGCTCAGGAACAGACAGGGTTTTAGCACCCTCTCCGCCCCATTCGATGATGGCACCAACGCCGCCTTTGACAGACAGAATCCGAAGCAGTTCCAGAGAAACATCTTTTGCGGTGACATAGGGATTCAGCTTACCGGTCAGATTTACTTTGAACATCTTGGGCATGGTGATGTAGTATGCGCCGCCGCCCATGGCCACAGCCACGTCCAGACCGCCCGCACCAAATGCCAGCATGCCGATACCACCGCCGGTGGGTGTATGACTGTCGGAACCGATCAGCGTCTTACCGGGTTTGCCAAACCGCTCCAGATGGACCTGGTGGCAGATGCCGTTTCCGGGACGGGAGAAATGCACACCATGCTTGGCTGTAACGGTCTGCAGATAGCGGTGGTCATCACTGTTTTCAAAGCCACACTGAAGTGTGTTGTGGTCAACGTAAGCAATAGAGAATTCCGTTTTCACCCTGGGAATGCCCATAGTTTCAAATTCCAGATAAGCCATGGTACCGGTGGCATCCTGGGTCAGTGTCTGGTCGATTCGCAGCGCCACTTCGCTGCCTACTTTCATATCACCGGCAACCAAATGCTCCGCAATTATTTTCTGCGCAATGGTCATACCCATGATTATTTCCCCTTTCCCAGCATGTGCTGCTTGGCATTGACGATGTGCATGCTGGACAATTCCATAGCCAGCTCTGCATTTTTGGAAAAAATCGCCTCATAGATATCCCTATGCTCCCGAAGGGTTTTTGCAGCCCGCTCCCGGTCCTCCATGGCGATTTTCCGGTAGCGACGGGTTTTCCGATGCAAGGGGAGAAGGGTGTCCTTAATGACGTTCCGCTTGCTCAGACGACAGATGGCTTCATGGAAGTCATCATCAACTTGCCGCAGATGCTCAACATCCCACTTGGAGAAGTAAAAATCCTGCAGATCCACAATATGCCCCAGTTCCTGGATTCCCTCCAGCGTCATATTGATGGTGGCATAATATGCAGCCAACCCCTCCAGATGCTGACGGATATTCATAATATCCAGAACATCCTCTTCGGAGATTCCGATGACCCGGGAACCCTTTCCTGCGTCTTCGATGAGCCGCTCCTGTTCCAGGCGACGCAGCGCCTCCCGAATGGGAGTACGGCTGACACCCAGCTGATCTACAAGCTTTAATTCCGTAAGTAATTCACCTTTGCTATAAACGCCGTGGATGATATCGTTTTCCAGCTTCTCAAATACCTGATCCGCCAGGGAAGTGCTTTTGAAGTTTTTCATATTGCCCTCCTTATCTGCGGTAGAGGCTAGGCGCCAGTTCCGCAATCTTTTCTTCCAGTTCCCGATCTGTCATGACGGTCTGCCTGCCATCTTCATACTGGCTATCTACCCATTCCTTCATGGCAATGACCAGAGGGGATTTTTTATCCAGCTTTTCTTCATCTTCCAGTCTGTAATTCTGATTGATCCAGTAGGCGATACCGGCAAGTCCGGAGGTTTTGCTGATCTGCACACTGGCGGGCTTGTTCAGAATTTTTTTGGTATCGAAAATGGTATAGATTTCCTCGTCTTTCATCAGTCCATCCGCATGGACACCGGCCCGGGTCACATTGAAGGCAGAACCGGTAAAGGGAGTCATGGGAGGAATGTCATAGCCGATTTCATTCTTGAAATAGTCGGCAATTTCGGTGATAACCGTAGTGTCCATACCGTCCAGACTGCCCCGAAGGGCGGCATATTCAAATACCATGGCTTCCAGCGGCACATTGCCGGTACGCTCGCCAATACCCAGCAAGGAACAGTTGACGGCACAGGCACCATAAAGCCATGCAGTGGAAGCATTGGCAACAGCTTTGTAAAAATCGTTGTGACCGTGCCACTCCAGATGTTCGCTGGGAACATCGGAGTAATGTTGCAAACCGTAAATAATACCGGCAACGGAACGGGGCATAGCTGCTTCCGTATAGGGAACACCGTAACCCATGGTGTCGCAGGCGCGAATCTTAACGGGAATTCCTGCCTCCTTGCTTAAATTCTGCAGTTCGTTGACAAAAGGAACCACAAAACCGTAAAAATCAGCCCGGGTGATATCCTCCAGATGACAGCGGGGAATAACACCGGCATTGAAAGCGTCTTTGATGGTGCCGAGATAATAGTCCAGACACTGACTTCTGGTCATCTTCATTTTCTTGAAGATATGATAATCAGAGCAGGACACCAAAATGCCGGTTTCCTTAATGCCAAGATCCTTTACCAGCTTGAAATCTTCCTTGCTTGCCCGTATCCAGCTGGTGATCTCCGGAAATTTCAGGTCCAAAGACATACACTTTTCAATGGCTTCCCGGTCTTTCTTGCTGTAAATGAAGAATTCTGTCTGCCGGATGATGCCGTAGGGTCCACCCAACTTGCTCAGAAGCTTATAGATATTGACGATCTGATCTACGGAATAGGGTTCCACAGACTGCTGCCCATCCCGAAGGGAAGTGTCCGTGATCCAGATTTCCTCCGGCATAGACATTGGCACCCGACGATGGTTAAATGCCACCTTGGGAATGGTACCATAGGAGTAAACATCCCGGTGCAGATTGGGTTCAGCAACATCCTGCAGGGAATACTTATAGGACTTCTGTTCCAACAGATTGGTTTTGACGGAAATCTCCAACATAAAATATGCTCCTTTCCAGGGAAGGAATTGTTTCTATGTATACAATTATACATAAGTGCAGAACGTTGTCAACATAAAAATGATTTCACCGGACGGACAAATGTGCCTATGGACGATACAAAACTCGTTTATTCCGAAATCATCATTGACATTTTCCAAGAGAGTGCTATACTGATAGAAAATGGAAACGTTTCCTAAATTATAGAAAGAGGGGAGTAATCTTCCATGGCAAGCAATTCCGATATTCAGCTACGCAATGATGTGATTTATTCCATCTATGTGCGCAACCATACTCCTGAAGGTACTTTCAATGCAATTCACACTGACCTAGACCGCATCAAAACGCTTGGTACCGATATTATTTGGTTTATGCCCATTCATCCCATCGGCGTAAAAGGGAAGAAGGGAAGCTTGGGCTGCCCCTATGCCAACAGGGACTACCGCACAGTAAATCCCGAATATGGCACTCTGGAGGATTTTAAGTCCCTTGTGTCTGCCATTCATGAGCGGGGGATGAAGTGCATCATCGATGTGGTGTATAACCATACCTCTCCCGATGCAACCCTCGTCACAGAGCATCCGGAATTTTACTACCGGAAGCCTGACGGATCCATGGGCAATCACGTGGGTGACTGGACGGATGTGGTGGATCTGGACTACAATTGCAAAGCCCTGTGGGACTATCAGATCGAATCTTTGACAATGTGGGCAGAAATTGTAGATGGTTTCCGCTGCGACGTGGCATCCTTTGTTCCCGTTGAATTCTGGATGAAAGCCAGAGAAGCCTGCGCAAAAGTGAATCCCGATTGTATTTGGCTGGCAGAAACCGTACACAGCAGCTTCAATTTGTTCCACCGTCAAAATGGATTGAATTGTGTCAACGATTATGATATGTTCTCTGCCTTTGACATGGAGTACGATTATGATGTCCGCGAGGTCTTTGACCGCTACTTAAAAGGTGAGTGCCGGCTTTCCAATTATATCGATGCATTGAACTTCCAGGAATGTCTTTATCCTGCCAACTACAACAAAATGCGCTGCCTGGAAAACCATGATCAGCCCAGAATTTGCTCTTTTGTCAAGGATGAGAAGTCTTTGGAAAACTTCACAGCATTTCTGTATTTCCTCAAAGGTACTACATTGCTCTATGCTGGCCAGGAATTTAAAAACTCCCACGTTCCTAGCCTTTTTGAAAAGGATCTGATCGAATGGGATGCCTCCAGGGATATCAGCCCTCTGCTGAAGAAGTTGTACTGTATCAAAAAGTGCCTGCTGTCCTGCGAAGATTATTTCCGTGGCACTTCCATGGACGATGCTGATATCGCCATTCTGGAGCGGGATGACAATGTTTCCAAGAAGCTCGGTATTTTCAGTCTGAAAGGAAAAGCTGCCGAGGTTCCCGTAACCTTCCCTGACGGTACTTATACAAACAGAATCAACGGAAATCCTGTTAAAATTAAAAACGGCAAACTTGCATGTGACGGTGACCCCATAATTCTGGTAAATGATGGTGTATAACGAAAATGACCCCTATCCGCTTGGATAGGGGTTTTACCATTGTGAGAAGGAATTGATGAAATTAAGGAAGCAACCAGTTTTGAACTGATTGCAGCAACAGTCCACGGGACTGTTGCCTTTATATGGGTTCAAATTTCTCTCTCATGCAATAAGCCAAAAAGAAATCCCATCCATTAGGATGGGATTTCTTTTTGGCGGAGTGAGAGGGATTTGAACCCTCGCGCGGCTTTTGACCGCCTACTCCCTTAGCAGGGGAGCCCCTT
>JAZSHO010000096.1:0-6022 GCA_045533345.1 Faecousia sp.
AGAGATTTCTCTGGAGCGGATCGTAGCGATCAGCTTCTCCAGACGGGGAATCTGACCGATATTAGCAGCCTCGTCAATGAGGCACCGGACATGAACCGGAAGCCTGCCGCCGTAAACATCGTCAGCCTTTTCGCACAGCAGATTGAACAGCTGGGTGTAGCACATGGAGATCAGGAAATTGAAGGTGTCATCCGTATCGGACATGATAAGAAAAAGAGCTGTCTTCCGGTCACCCAGGGTGTCCAGTTCCAGCTCGTCATAAGCAGTCAGATCCCGCAGCTCCTGAATATCAAAGGGTGCCAATCTCGCACCGCAGGAGATCAGGATGGATTTTGCTGTTTTGCCAGCTGCCAGTTTGTATTTCTTATACTGCCGCACAGCAAAGTGCTGGGGATTCTCCTTTTCCAGTTCTGCGAACATGAGGTCTACAGGATTCTGGAATTCTTCATCGTCCTCCCGGACTTCCATAGCGTTGATGAACTCAATGAGCGTGGAGAAATTCTGCTCCTCCACAGGAGCTTCATAGTGGATGTACCCGATGAGGGCCGTGTACAGAAGGGTTTCTGCCTTTACCCAGAAATCGTCACCGGCTTTGCCTTCGCCCTTGGTGTTGGCAATGAGAACTGTCACCAGCTTCAGAATATCCTTTTCGCTGTGGATGTAAGCGAAGGGATTGTAGTGCATACTTTTCTTGAAGTTGATGGTGTTCATGATTTTTAGCCGGTAGCCGAAGCGAAGGAGCATCTTGCCGCACTCTGTAACGATGCTGCCCTTAGGGTCCGTTACTACGAAGCTGACCGGATACTTCTTGGATGTGCATTGCATCAGATTGGGCTTCAGCCAGAACCGGGTCTTACCGGAACCGGAGCCGCCGATAATAAGCACATTCTTATTCCGGGCGGTTTTGGGATCTGCAGGCCGGTTGTTCATGGTCAGGCTTTCCGTCTGAGTGAGAATGATGTTATTGGCAAACACCGGGTCAATGTAAGGCTTGATGTCCTCGTACCCGCCCCACCGTGCGGAGCCGTATTCCATGTCCTTTCGGAACTTCTTTGCGTTCTTGCCTTTGATATAGACGGCAAGCCGTATGCCCATAGCTACGGCAATACCGACGCAGAGATCTGCCGGGTGAAAGCTGGGCATGGAGGATTCAAAGGCCAGAACCATGCCTTCCATGAAATGCATGATTTTCCCGGATAGGTCAGAACCGGGAGCCAGGCGAATCGCTTGACCCAGCTTGGTGGCAAACATGGCAATGAAGAAATACGGAATGTTGGGAAGAATGAGCTTCTTCCAGTTGACCTGCATTAACGCTCCAGCTCCTTTTTCTTCGTCCGGTCAACGACAGCGGACTTGATAAGGCTCTTGAAATGCGCCAGCTTGGCAAGAATGGAGGGCTTGCGCTCCTTCTTGATGGTTTTTTCCGTATATTCCTTGAACGCAGCGGTCATAGCATCGGTATCCTGTGCCTTGAAAAACACAAGGTATCGATCCTGACCTTTGGCTTTGAAGGGAGCAAAGTCAATACCGTACTTTCTGGCAATCCTGGAGAAGGAACCGATGTTCTTATCGGTAACTTCGATGCTCTGCATCCCTTTATTCTGGGCGGCAAGCTGTTTGACAGTCATCCTGCCGTGAAGCTGCTTGCTGTGCTTCTGGGATTTCATCTGTTCCAGAAGCTTGGCAAGGGCTTTCCGGAGTTCCTGTTCCGTCAGCTTGGAACAGTTGACAATGAGGGTAACGACCCTCTGCTCCACTTCTTCCTGCATGATCGATCAACTCCTTTCTGTGAATTTGCAGGGAGAAGGTAATGGAAACTAGGGTGGAACCACCAATCGATGCAGCTGATCTTTATTTGTCACGGCGGCCCTGTCCTTTCACGGTCAGAATCCCGTCCAGGGTGGTTGCAGTGATCCGCAGCCGTTCCGCCATTGCGATGTCATTTTTTACTGCCTCATCTACGGAACTGCCGCAGACTACCAGTACATTGGACCGGCGAAGATAATCTCTGGCCATGTCCAGACCGTCCTTGTGTTCCTGGGGAACCTCATCCCGGAGAAACAGGGAGTGGATCAGCAGAGGGCAGATGGGAGAAAATCCAGCATCGTAAACAGCTCTGCAAAATTTCGCAGCCCGTTCCGTGTTTTCGTATTCGTTATCACTCCAGTGGGCAGTGATGTATGCGAGGGGGCGTTTCTTCATTTCGTTTCCTTTCTCCCGGATTCCGGGCATAAAAAAAGCAGCTCACCAGGAGCTGCCAAAATCGTGGTTATATTGCATTGTGCTGTAATTATCCAGAGTGGACACGGAGTTGAACAGAGTTGCCAGTAAATAAGCACGGATGTTGTACACCTGTGTCCGGTTATCCGCAATGCCGTCCATGACCCTTTCTATGTGCAGGGCATTGATTCTGGCAAATCGTTCCTGGACATAGGAGGTAGGATATTCTGCATCTCTGCCAATCTTAATGGTAGGACTGCGATTCATCATTACCTCCAGCATGATCTCTATCAGCTCGTCCAGCTGCTCAGAGCGATACCGCTGCCGCAGGCAATCATATTCAATTTGCTTTCTGATTCTCTCTCGATCCATCATTCCGTCTGTCTGTCCTAAATCTTTAGGTGCAGAAGGAAAGAAGGAGTCAGTATTGATAAAATCAGGATTGATTTGATCAGTATTGATTCCGTATGATTCTGGAACTTCTGGATTTTCGGTTTCCATACTTCCAGAGGTATGATTTTCATTCTTCTGGAATTTTGATTTTCGCCCCTTACGGACGAAGTTTTTGACATAAAGCAGATTGGGTTTGCCCAGACCTTGCCGTTTCTTCTCGATCAGACCTATGGTTTCCAGTTCCTGCATCAGCTTGGTGGCTTTCTGCTTGGCGCAGCGCATGGTATTCTGGACTTCCTCAACGGTGAAGATGATATAAACACGGTTTTTATCATCGATCCACCCATTTTTACGGGATAGCTTAACCCGGTCCAGAATGATACTGTACAGTAACTTGCTGCCATCGCTCAGTTCACAAAAAGGCTTATCCTCCACAATTTCCTTTGGAATCATGTAGAAGGCAAACTGTTCGGCTTCATGCTCATAGAAGTAATCAAAGAACATTTTTACGCAACCTCTCTGATTGCCACACCACCTTTATATGAACGATCTCACAGTCAATCAGGACTCGTAAACGATGACTGCATCCGGGTCAAATTCATCCGGGTACATATCCTGAATACCGCAGAACAGTTCCTCAATATCCAGAACCGGGTCGGTCACAGGCCAGCCGTCCGCCTTAATCTCCCGGTACTCGGTGATGTATTCCTCGTCATCGAACACGGTTCGGAAACAGGAAACCACAGCCAGGCTCATGTCATCCTTAACCCAGAGTTCCAGATAGCGGGTGGCAGACAGAATATCGTCATTGGCATGATAGGTTTGCTCCGTCCAGATGAGGGTTGCATTGCCGGGGAACAGCGGATTGCTGCGGTAGTTCAGCTTTCCGGGAATGTCGCTAATGGCAGCGAAGGAATAAACTGGGCTGGCGTTTTCGCAGATAGCATGGTACAGGGCGGTAAAATGAATTTCCCGCAGCAGAGAAAGAATGTGATCGCTGCGGTGGCCGTCCCGCTTGCCCATGGTGATGAAGAAACCGGTGATAGATTCGATGAGTTTTTCGTTCTTGTTCATTTTCATTTCCTCCTTTATTTACAGCGATTGTTTTTCTTTTTGCGCTTCCGATCCTCAACGATATATCCGTTGATAACGGAAGCATGGTGGATGATTCGGATATAGCCTTTTTCCTCCATCCGAAGGGTGAAAGCGTAGGCATCTTCCGTAAGATACAGCCGGGTGCGGTTGTGGCTGTTGCCATCATCGGTGTAAAGGTCATACTGGAACGGCTCAAAGGCATCGGTTTTGACCAGCGTTTCAAAGATGACCATGTGCTTGGTATCTTCCCGGAATCGGTGGGTGGAATACAGGGAATGACCGGAGGTAACTCCAAATTCAGCAGACATTGATAACAGGCTCCTTTCTCAGCTTAAATACATCCGTTCCGTACTTGGCAATCAGAATGGCGTTGATGATAAGGCGAAAAGCGGAATCATCGACCGTTGATCTGTCAGCCAGATCACCAACTGTCATCCGCGCAGTTCCTGTATTGAGGTCACAGGCCACAGCGTAGAGGGCATAATCATGAAGCGAAATACCTTTGAGAATCGCAAACTCGAATGCCAGACCTTTTCGATAAAAACAGTTGGATGTTCTGCGGTGCAATTCTTCGCTGGATGTCAGCAAGTACAGTGCTGCATAGTAGGCCGGAGTATTGCGTCTGGGGTTGTAGCCCAGCTGATGATTGAACCATTCCATTCGGTTCCGGTGCCGTTCATCGATCCAGAATGTTCCGGGATAGGAATCCACCAGATCAGCCAGCCTGTGCCGAAGTAAGCCGTAAGAAGAGAACACTTTCATAACAGCTTCAGCATAGGAAACTACACCGGCTTCAATCCGTTCTGCGATCCAGAGGCAACCTTCCAGAGTACACTTGCGTTTTCTAAACTCGGTGCATAGACGGCAGTCCACATCATCAGGTTTATACTTAAATCGTCTGATGTACATAAAGACCTCCTTGAGATGGGCATAAAAATAACCGGCCAAGCAATGCCTGTCCGGTGCGATACAATATTCAGTTGTCAGCGGCTCTGATCCCGCTGACGCTTTCGCTGCCATGCCTCCAGCAGCTTGAAAATCACATTTTCCATTTGGATAGGGGAGTATGATTTGGGAAAGTATTTTCGGAGTTTCTCACCCGATAGGGTAATGTCATTCCGCACAGGCTTTTTCTGCTCCATCATAATTTCCAGAAGAACATCTTCGTTCAACTCTCCGTTTTGACTAAGCCGCTTCATTCTCTGGGCTTGTGAGAGGGACGGTGTGGCTTGTTCACTTTCAATGGTATCCAATAATAATGACTGCTCATTATGGGGAAGTGCGGCAATCTGATAGGCAGGAGATAGCTTTATTCTGCCTTCATCGACCATCTGCATCAGCTCCGGAACAAGATTCGTCAGAGATGCGTAATTGCGGATTGTGTCACCGCTGACACCAACTTCCTGACCCAGTTCATCGTCCGAACGGAACCTAGCCGAAATGTTCGGCGAAGTTAAATCTGTTCTGGCACCTTGTCGATTCATGGCTTCCATACGCATTTTGTAAGCCTTTGCCCGTTCGGAAGGGAGGATATTTTCCCTCTGGATATTGCTGTCAACCAGTTGAATGATTGCTTCATCATCGTTCAGATCCAGAACAACAACTGGCATAAAATCCAGACCGGCTAATTCACTGGCGTGTTTTCGTCTGTGACCGGCGATGATCTCATATTCTCCATCAGGACGATGTCTGGCAATAGCAGGGACAAGAACACCATGGGATTGGACACTCTGGATAAGATCCAGCATGGCTTGATCATCTCTTATGGAAAAGGGATTTTGAGGATGTGGGTGTAACTGGGATAGCTGCAACCGGTAAATAACACCCATAGTTTCCGGTGCGTTCATTGACATTTGATGTAGCTCCTTTCGTAATTGAATTATCTATCCAGGAAAAGCAAAAAGCACCCAGTATGAAAACTGAGTGCTTAAGACTTGGATATTCCATTATTAAATTATGTCAAAACAGATCAAACCCAAACAGGCTATTTCAAAGCATGAAAGGCGGAAGGGGAAATCTTGCAAAAAATATTTTTGCACCGATTAGGCCCCAAAAGTTAGCCCATAGTTAGCCCATTTCGCACCCTCAAAAGGGTGGTTAGCCCATAATTAGCCCTTATAAAATCATTTTCTTTAGGTCAAATTCTGTCAAACTATATCAAATACAAAAACCCCAAAATCCGAAGATTCTGGGGTTTTTGGAAACTTTTGAATTGTAAAAAGTTTGAGTTTAGCGCTTGGAGAACTGGGGAGCGCGACGTGCGGCCTTCAGACCGTACTACATTTTCTCGCAGGCGCTAAACCTGTTGCGGCAC
>JAZSHO010000126.1:0-18641 GCA_045533345.1 Faecousia sp.
CCAGAATTTAAGAAACGTTTAGTAGCAATGGGAATCATTGTTCTGGTGTTTAGTGTTCTGAACACAGTGTTTAAGCATTGGATTTTTTCAAGTATCGGTTTTTGTATTAGTGGTTTGCTTTGTGTAGTCCGTCCTGTAAAATTGAACGATATTCAACCAGAGAAAAGGCAACTTATGGAATGCAGAATAGCTGGTGTCATACTGATACTGCTTGGCATAATGTTAAGAGCCAGACTGTACTAAATTCCAATATGTCGAACTGATAGTTATAGCCGTTTCCATAGAGGAGACGGCTATTTTTCCTGTTTTTAGTTAGCGATGTACTCTCAAACGGGTTCCTGTAAATGTTCAATTCTATCGATTTCAGAGAAGTCGATGGACATGTGCCCGACTTGCAGTAAACCCCAATAGGGGTCCACTTTTGCAACTGCACCGGTGAGCTGGTGATACTCTTGCTCATAGATGCAGTAGTAGACTACAGTTACTATGGTTCCTTTGCGGAGTTGGGATAATTGCTCATTCAATTCGGCCTGTGCATCTTCTGCCAGAATGCGGCGGGGTGTTGGTATCCGCTCTTTTTCTGCGATGGCTTCCTTCAGACCTTTCAAGGCATCGAAGGGGGCAAATTGCTTTGCCCTCCGGGATGCAGGCATCGGCGCTCTTACGGTTGTTCTAGCCATTGGATTTATGTCCTCCGATCTGAAGGTTTCTATCTCTGCCGGTTGCAGCGGGATCATAATTTACACCCTTTAAGATGGCATTTTTTCCGTACTTCGCTTTGATGCCCAGCATAGTTTCCTGGATAGCTCTGCTGCGAAGCTGGGAGGTAATATCATCGAACATATTGAGTTGATACACCCCACGGTCTTCCACCACACTGTTGCAGCACAGGCAGATACGGCGAATGGCATAGGCGGGGTTCACGATCCGCTTGTAGAGGGTGGCAATCGCCGGGATAATAATGGAATCCGCATTGGTTTCGCAGGTCAGCTTGGCGGTTCCCTTGGCTCCACCGATGCACTGGGTATAGGAGTAGCCCACATAGAGGGACACCGATTCTGTTGCCAATTTCTTTGCAACCATGTCCAGACAGAGCTGATCCATCATTTCTTTGGCAATGACCAGACCTTCCTCATAGCGATAGTCACGCATCAAGACCTGCCCACTGGACAGGCTTTTTCCTTTGGAGCGGTAAGCCTTAATATCCGCAATGGTGGTAGGCTCCCGGCCCCAGGCATGGTCAATCAGTAATTCTGCGTCTATACCAAACCAGTCGTATAGAAAGTCCTCTTTCATCATGGCAATATCCCGCATGGTGGTAATGCCGTGGTTTCTGAGCCTTTCAGCCTTTCCAGATGCAATCTGCCAGAAGTCCGTGATAGGCTTGTGATCCCATAACTTTTCTTGATAGCTCTCTTCATCCAGCTCTGCAATAAAGTCCGCTGCGTGTTTTGCATGGATGTCCAGGGCAATCTTGGCAAGATACAGATTGGTGCCAATGCCGCAGGTGGATACGGTGCCGACGGTATTGCGAATATCATCGATGATGGTTTTCGCCAGTTCACGGGCAGTCATGTTGTAGAGCTTCAGATATGGTGTCACATACAGAAAAGACTCATCAATGCTATAAGTATGAATATCTTCCGGGGCAATGTATTTCAGAAAGACACCGTGGATTGCAGCAGCGCAGTCAATGTAAAGCTGCATCCGGGGAACAGCTGTGATATATTTCAGATGCTTCGGAATCTCCTTTACCCGGCAACGGTTGGACACCCCTTTTGCTTTCAGTGAGGGTGAAACCGCAAGGCAGATAGTATTCTCGCTGCGCTCCGGATCGGCAACCACTAGATCGGTGGTCATAGGATCAAGGCCACGGGCAACACATTCCACGGTGGCATAGAAACTTTTCTGATCAATACAAAGATATTGTTGCTCTGCCATGACAAAGAACCCTTTCTGATTTGTTGTAGACTTTTAAGAACATCTGTTCTATTATTATAAAACAAATGTTCTAATTGTCAAGTTACAAAAGCTGGATAAAGGGTAGTCTGAGGCAATCGCGCCCGTTTTATTGGACTGGAAGAATTTACAATGAGGGGCGGAACGGAGTTTCCCGAAAAGTCAAGTATTGTTATTATTTATTTTCATGGTATAATCCAAACCAGTGTGCGCCAAAGGAGAGATACAAAATGAGCATGACAGCGTCGAGTATTCGATATTACACTGACCGGGAAAGAGTTGTCTATCAGAAGATCTCCGGTATGAACGAAGTTCTCAGTGCCAAACCTTCGGATATGGAAAAAGTCAGCGCAAAATATCCTGATGCCGTGTTTGCCATTATGATCCATGATGAAATGGTCTGCGGTATCCGTGGTGTTCGCAACATCGTCCAGAAAGCACACGCAGCTATTATGGATGGGGAAAACATAGAGAATATCCGTTTCCGCTACACAAAAGAAATGGATGAATACTTCCGGGAACATAGCTGGGATGATTAAAAAGAAGGTGCTTCAACATGAAGAAGATATTATGCGTGTTGTCCGTTATGATGATACTGTTTAGCTGTGCGGCTTGCAGCAAAGCGCCTGTAACACCCCAATCTGGCGATATCATCCCCACAGAAACCACTGAATCTGTGTCCTCGCTGCTATCTTATTCCATCTATGTTCCTAATGACAATGCGGATGGATTTGATGTGGAAACGGTTAGTACAGAGGAAATTTCTGCGGAAACAGTTTTAATTGAGCTGAAAAATCGGAATGTATTACCTGACGCAGTTTCTATGAACAGCTTCGCTATTGATAGCGGTCTGATTACAATGGATCTCAATCAGGTCTTTGCTGATACAGTATGTTCCATGGGCACAAGTGGAGAGCTGATGATCGTAGGCAGTGTTGTCAATACATTTCTGGATGCTTTCCAAGCCGAATATGTGTATTTCACCGTGAATGGTCAGATGTTGGAGAGCGGACATACAGTCTATGATTCTCCAATGCCATTCTTTTCTACTGACTGCTAAATGATCTAATAATTAGTATAGCCACCTCTGTCGAGGTGGCTAATTTTATTCAAAGTCGGGAACCAAATCCAGAGATTCGTATTCCTCATCAGTCATGGCATTCAGCTTGGCAATGGCGCTGTCAGTGGATTCCATCAGCTCTGGCTGGTCATCATCCAGATAAGTACGCATATCGTTCAATGCCTGAATCAGCCCCAGACGGGTTCCGGTGTTGTAGATGGCCATAAGCTGCTGTTCGTAGTGGGTTATGGGTTGGATCATATTCAAAGCTCCTTTTCCTGTGATTTTTTCGGTTTGGATTTCTTGTGGGCAGGCGGCTGGCTGCTTTTCAGCTTTTCCATGACGGAGGATTTCTTTTCATCCTCCTTGCCGGGAGCCTTGCCATTATTGATAATGCCGTCGATCATTCCGTAATCATCCTCCATAGACATTTCAGCGTTTCTCAGAGGATTGTTCTGGGAAAGCTGACGGATACGATCTTCGTTCCTGTCCTGTACGTAGTCTACAGCAAAATGCCGCTTGATTGCAACGATATCAGGATTGTCCTTTACCTCAGCCCAGTCCTCCTTGGCAACGCCAATGAAGCCCTGATGCATAGCAAGATCTTCGCTGTCAAAAGCCATTGCTTCTGTATTATCAGCATACAGCATATACACCGGAACATCCCGTTCCATCAGCTCCAGAGCAAAATCCGTGGAGATGGGATACATACTCTGGTCCGTATAACCAAAGTCGAGCATTTCACTTCGATTGCAGTATGGATCAGGTTCCGGTGCAGCAAGAAGCTGCTCCACAGCGGGAGGATAGCTGTCCTGGGGTTTGAAGTAATCCAATTCCTTGTACCCAGCCCAATCACAGTAATGGTAGGATATAATTCCGTTGCGTTTCAAGGCAACAATATCACTGACAGAAAGGCTCTGACCGGTGAAGTCCTTGGGGCGGTCAATATTGAAAGTCTGATACTGCTGCTCCAGCAGATGATCCCTGGGAATATCGGGATTGGCTGAAAGTGCATAGGTACATTCATAATGCAGCTGGTCGGGTGGCTCTTTCAGACTGTCAAAGCGTTCAAAGCGAAGCCCGTGTGGTGCATCCGGTTTCAGCTGATAGATTGCAACCATATCTCCGGGGCTTTCCAGGAACTGTTTCTCATAATTGGCGGGAATGGTGATTTGGGCTTCCTGCAATTTCTCCAGGATAGCCATATCCGCATAGACAACCGTTTCCGGTTTGATGCCTTCCAGTTCCATGATTTCTGTACGGGCAGCCGCCAGTGGCCGGGAAATGGGAGATTCTTCTACAGCAGCAGCTTCCAGAACACCGCCGTCAAGCTGCCGCATGGAGTTTTTGTCATAGAGGGTATAATCCCAGCCGTCATCTGACTGCTGTACATGAAGATAAATGCTGTCATTGACCAGATACAGCGCTTCGGTTTCTTCTCGGGAAACTGCTTTCTCAACAGGCACAAGTGTATTGAGCCGGTCAAGTAGGGCTTGAGCGGTGGAAGAATTGCCATCATCTGAAACTGAAGCTATGGGTTGGAGCCAATCACGCAGATGCTGAACATCTTTGTTATGGATAGCTGTGATAATATCCTGAACTGCCTGCTCACGATCTTCAACTTGGTCATGATATTCATGAGGATCAAAGTGGAAAGAGAATTGATCCAAGTCAGCAGCAAACTGGGAAATTGGGTCAACGGTGACTTCCTGCTTGGTGTTAAGGTCGATACCTTTTTCCTTACAGATTTCCTGGAAGTGTTTTTCGATGCCGGAGATCAGGTCAGAGGATGTACGGTTGATGGTTTCCAGACTGGCCCGGAGTTCTTTTAGTTCCTTACCCTGGGACCAGGAGGCGATGTAACCGAAGCTATTCTCAGAGGTTTCAATGCCAAAATACTGGCAGACCGCATAGGAAATGCTTTCTGCTTCCACTTCCTCAGTATGACGATCTTTCTCGGCAGGAGCAAGTAAGGTTTCGCCATCCTCTGCCAGTTCCGTCATGTGGTCGTAGTTATGAAGCCGGGAATGGGCAATCTCATGGATGACAGCGCAGACGGTCTGTATTTCGCTCATTCCGGTCTGGATGGTGATGCTCTGGTTGGTCAGATCAAAGAAGCCGTCCACATTTTTCTCAGTGTGTTCTACCTTGATAGGAACGGTGGAAATACGTTTCAGAGCTTCCATAAATTCTTCATAATGCTCCACGGCACCAGAGAGGGAGTATGCAAGCTGCGGCAGCGGCTTTCCTTCGGTCTGGGAAACATCGAACACAGACACCACTTTGAACATGGGGATGCTGACTTCCTTTTCTTCGGTAACAGGATCGCCGTTTTCATCGATCATGGGCAGCTTGGTTTCAGGGTCCAGCTTTTCCTTTTCAACCTTGATTTTATAGGGAGTGGGAGCCAGAATCTGGATGCCTTTTTCACCCTTTTTGACATGACGGCCAAAGCTGGTTTTCCATTTGTTGAAACCGGCTACCAGAGTTGCATCCGGTCGCTGGGAATGGATCAGCATGACATTATTCAGAGAATACTTGTGAAAACGGCTCATGGTGGTTAAGTATTTCCGGTAACGGTCACTTTCAAAAAGTTCCTTGATGCCTTGCTCAATACCGGCCGTTATTTCCTTGAGCCGTTCTTTGTTGGACTGTTTTTCAGCCACGAATAAACTCCTTTCGACGAAATTTGGATAAAAAAAGAACACTCCTGCGCATAGGTTGTGATACCCGCGCAGGAGCGTTTTGCGTAAGAATTGTGGTGGTTGCTCCTGTTTTGGAGATTGCACAAAAAGGCCCTATGTAACGCACTAGAACCCGTTTTTTAGGTTTCTGGACAAAAGATACAGGGATGCAAAATCAAGGGGCAAAAAGTGATTGCGCTGCAACGCCTTTTTCGGCTAAAGCGTTACACCCGACCTCTGTGACGGCGTACCCGTTCACGGGTCTTTTTTCGCTGCTGGGAAAGGCTGCACTTGGGACAGTAAATGGCCCGGTTCCCGGTGGGGATAAAGTATCGGCGGCAGAGAACACACTGACGATACTGGCTGGAAACACTCAGCACCTTCTCCTGCAGATCCGGTGCCAGGGGCAGAACGGCATCCCGGAACCAGGTGCATAGCAGAGAGTAGCAATTCCACTGGGCACAGCTTGGGTCGATGCCGTCATCCAGAGTACAGCAGTTTCCGTCCTGGAAATTGCAGCAGTGCTTGCGGATCAGGCTCCGTACCTGTCTGAGCTGAAGGTCACTGAACCGGGGTAGTTTACCCATTGTTAAACTCCAGCTTGAAATCCACCTTGTCGCCCTTATCCACCATGATGGCGATGGCATCATAGGTTTTGCCTGTCTTTTCGGAGTAGCAGTTCTTCATGGGCACCTGCCCGAATTTCAGCAGGGCGGCAGCAGTGGCTTTGTCCAGCTTCTTCTTTTTCACTTCAAAGAATCGACTGTTCTTCCACAGTACGAAGTGGCAGCTGGGATTTTGGCAGAAAAAGCCTCGCTTGCGTTCTTCCACGTTGGTGCCACAGCGGGGGCACTTGCCCACCACATCTTCCTTCTCCGGGAACAGAACTTCAGAACCGGGGTAGGGCTTGTATTCCTTCACCATTTCCGTGAGCATTTCTGTGATTCCCTGCAAGAAATCCGTATCAGAAAGGGTTCCGGATTCCACCAGCTTCAAACGGTGTTCCCATTCCGCAGTCAGCAGCGGGGACTGAAGCTGTTCCGGGAGGACGGTTATCAGGGCAATGCCCAACTCCGTAGGGCGAAGATAGGATACCTTCTTGGACTTGGTTCGGATCACGAACTGATCGGAGATCAGTTTCTCCAGAATACCGGATCGGGTAGCCGGGGTGCCGATGCCCTTGCGCTCTGCATCTTCGGGCATATCCTGGATGCCTGCGTTTTCCATTGCAGCCAGCAGAGTATCTTCCGTGTAGTATTTGGGCGGCGTGGTTTTGCCGCCTTTCAAGGAAACACGGTTTACAGGAATGATCTGCCCTTCGGTAACGGCAGGCAGAACATTGGATTGGCTCTCTCGGAAGGAAAAGACCGTCCATCCCCGTTTCAGAATTTCCTTGCCCCTGGCCCGGAAAGTGTGACCGGCACACTCTGCGGTCACAACAGTTTCCGCAAAGCGGTATTCCGGGCAGATGCCCCGCAGAAAACTCTGAGCTACCAGTGTCAGGATCGTTTGCTCGCCGGTGGGAAGTGCGGAGATATCCACATTCTTTGCAGAAAGCGAAGGGATAACTGCATGGTGGTCGCTGACCTTTTTGCTGTTGCAAACTTGTTTGGGAAGAATATTCTTGGGGAGTTCGCAGCCAAGGATAGCGGCGGCAGCGGCGGCATAGTCTGGGACGGCACTTTCCATATCATTGGTCAGATAGCGACTGTCCGTCCGGGGATAGGTACACAGCTTCTTTTCATAGAGGGATTGCAGATAATCCAGAGTCTGCTGGGCAGTAAAGCCGCAGAGCCGGTTGGCTTCCCGCTGTAAAGTGGTCAGATCATAGAGTGCCGGTGCTTTTTCTGTGTGTTCCTTGCGTTCTACGCTGAAGACGGTAATAGAGGAAACCGCACAAGCTCTGGTCAGCTCCTGGGCAGCTTCCATATCCGTCAGCTTCTCAGAGGACAGCGGGAAACCGCAGTCCAGCACCAGATGATAGAACGGTTCCGGGACAAAGGCGGAGATTTCCCGTTCCCGCTGAACCAGCAGAGAAAGAGTCGGGGACATGACTCTGCCAATGGTAAGGGTGCGGTTATAGGTCAGGGAAAAGAATCGGGTGGCGTTGATGCCCACCAGCCAGTCCGCTTTCATGCGGCACAGGGCGCTTTTGTGCAGACCATCGTAGTCGCTGCCCGGTTGCAGATTCGCAAATCCTTCCCGGATGGCGTCATCCTCCATAGAGGAGATCCACAGCCGCTTCATGGGCTTGCTGCATCCTGCCAGATAATACACGGTGCGGAAGATCAGCTCTCCTTCACGGCCAGCGTCGCAGGCATTGATAACTTCTGCCACATTGCCCTGGCGCATCAGGGTGTGAAGAACATCGAACTGCTCCTTCTTGTCCTCCTGGATACAGAATCGGAAGCTCCGGGGAAGGATGGGCAGGTCTTTCATATTCCACTTGGCGTAGCCTTCATCATAGTAGGACGCATCTGCCAGTTTTGCCAGATGTCCATAACACCAGGAAATGAGATAGCCGTTGCCTTCCAGATAACCCCTTCGCTGCTTACAGCCGGGAGCAATGGCTGTGGCAATGGCCTTTGCCACAGAGGGCTTTTCGGCAACGATCAGCTTATATTCGCTCATACGCCCTCCTGGTCAGATGCAGGATCGTACTGCTCGAACTCGACGTACTCACCGTCGTCATCCTCGTCACCGAAGTCATAGTCATCCAGATCGGAGCTGCCCTTGGTTTGGGGCTTATTCTTGCCCTTGACCTTGAGGAAGTAATAGGCACCGCCGCCTGCCAGCGCCGCAATGAGGACTACCACAAGAAGGACAGGGCCGGTACCTACACTAGGTTCCGGTTTTTCCACAGGTTCCGTGGGCGGCTCGGTTTCCGGTTCGGTAGGCTCAACACCCATGCACTCCACCATGTTCACAGCGCAGATCTCGCACTGGGTATTGATAGCACCCACGCTGCACTTATCCGCACAGATGCAGGCAGCAGGGGCAGAGTTATCTTCCAGCAGGGCCATGAGGTCAGCTTCGTCCACCTGATTTAAGAAATAGGTGTAATACTGTTCGCCGTCCTCGTCCACAGGTTTATCGTAGTCAATGACGATGTAGAAGGTATTGCCGTTCCGGGTTTCCACGGTGATGTACTGCTTGTTGGTAGCAGCATCGTACAGAAGGTCACGGGTGGCCACGATGCTGTCCTCAGTAAAGGGCATCCCATTCACCGCAATGGTGGGTGCCGGGGGTTCCGTTTCCTCCGTGGCTTCTGTACTGGAAGAAGGACGGGAGGACTGACTGGAAGTGGTTGTGTCCTTGGGCCGGGTTTCCTCCGGGGTCTGCACGATCACATCGTAATCATTCTGATTCGGGTCATCCCCTTTGGCATAGGCAGGGAGGGCAAGGGTGGACAGACACAGAACCAAAGCAAGCAGACAGGACAGGAACCGCATCTTAGGTTTCATTCCCAGACTCCTTTACAGCCGGGGCAGCGACTGCGGCTCCCTTCATTTTCTGGAACAGTTCCGCGAACTGCTCCATGGTCATGCCCTGTTCCCGGACCATGCCGATGATGTCGAGGTTTTCCAGTTCCCGGATCTGCTTTTCCAGGTCCCTGTTCTTTGCCTGCAACGTGGCAATTTTGCCGTTGTTCTTTTCCAGCTCCGTCCGGAGCTTATTGATTTTGGGATTCATAAATTTTCACTCCTTTTGAAAAATTAAGTGAGATTGGTTTGAATAGGAGAAATACACAGAAGATATAACTTGTATTGTCTTGTATTGCGAAACAACTGGAAGTGTGGTATATTTTTCCATATAGAGAATGAATGGAGTATCTGTTATGAATACAATGCTGGAGAAAATTGTTTCTGACTGCAAACCCTATACTGCACAAGGCCATGTTGCGACATATATACCGCAGCTTGCAGTTGTAGATCCTGATAAGGTAGGAATTTACATCGTATCTGACGATAAGAAACATTATCATGCCGGAGATTGCTTTACCCGATTTACAATGCAGAGCGTTGTGAAACCGATGATCCTCCTTCTGGCGTTAATGGATAGCGGTATTGATAAAGTCCGTGCGCTGGTAGGCGTTGAAGCGACTGGTAAGCCATTTGATGCTTTCAATTACAGC
The DNA here is from genome assembly GCA_045533345.1 of Faecousia sp. GTDB lineage: Bacteria > Bacillota > Clostridia > Oscillospirales > Oscillospiraceae > Faecousia. The sequence goes on from JAZSHO010000126.1 coordinate 9,839, forward strand.
GATCAGGCATTAACCGGAGCGCACATCAATCCGATGATTAACACCGGTGCAATAGCATTATGCACATTGATCGATGGCGAATCTTACGAAGTGAAGTTTTCCCGCCTGCTGGAACTCACACGACTGCTTGCCGATAACCAGACTTTGGAAGTTGATGAATCGGTTTACTTGTCTGAAAAAGAAACGGGAAACAAAAACCGTGCCCTGGCATATATGCTGAAGGCATACGGTATGATCCATGACCCCGTGGAAGACCTTTTGGATTGCTATTTTAAGGCATGTTCCATTCTGGTTGACTGCCGTGACCTGGCTCGAATTGCCAATGTATTTGCTCATCATGGTATGGACTCATTTACTGGTAAGCAAATGTTCCCAAAGGAATTTGCCAGATATGTCAATGCTACCCTCGCCACTTGTGGCATGTATGATGGTTCAGGCGAATTTGCGTTGAACGTAGGCTTCCCTGCAAAAAGCGGTGTCGGTGGCGGCATTATGGGTGTAATTCCGCGACGTATGGGTATTGGTGTGTATGCTCCTGCATTGGATAAACACGGTAACAGCAAAGCTGGTGTTCAGCTTTTGGCACGGCTCAGTGAGCAGCTGGACTTGAACATTTTTTAATACTTCCGATGTTTCGATCTCCTCCAGATTCCTGGAGGAGATTTTTTAGGTCAGTCTGCCATAGGTGTAGAAATGAGACTGCCAGTAACTTGAATTAAGATTCGTATAGGAAATGGGATCTCCGCAGTGGATCATCCGGTTGTTGCCAACGTAGATGCCCACATGGGAAACGCCGGGAGTGTCATAGGTGCCCTTGAAGAACACCAGATCTCCCGGCTTTACATTGGACGAAGATACGGGGGTGCAGATATTGCATAGCCCCTGGGCACTGAGTCTGCCGACACTCCACCCGGAATGATTGATGACCCAGCTTACGAAACCGGAACAGTCGAAGGAAGTGGATGGACTGCTGCCGCCCCAGACGTAAGGATAGCCCAGATACTTTTCCCCTTCCGTAATCATGGCGGCAAACTGGGCATCTTCCAGAGCTTCCGGGGGGATTTCATACACGGGATAGTTGCCGTCATAGCGGTCAACGTATTCAGAATCTGGCAACAGGTCTGTCCGGTTACCCAGATTGGACTTATACACGCCATACATTCCCTGTTCATTCTCCGTCATCACATAGACCGGCACATGGCTTAGATCGAAGTTTTCCAGCGTGACGGTGCAGGTGTAGTGGGTATAGGGCACATCGTCCTCGTATTCATATTCCTCCATGATGGGATCGCCCCAGTAGTCATACAGGTAGGCACCTGTGATGGGGTCCTGTGCATGGCGTTCCCCGATGAGAGTTTCCGTCCGGTAGCGGGTTTCCGTTTCCACTTCTTCCGTGAGGATATACTGTTTTTCAAACAGCATATCCAGGGTTCCCATCACATCGGGCAGCGTCCACTCGCCGGGATGAAGGGCAGACAGAATGGAGGTCAGCACATAGGGGTCATGCCCGATTTCATCCAGATCATAGATGTAATCGTCATAGCTGTGGGTGGATTCATAGTTGTCCAGACTGCTCTGCAGCGCATCTTCCATGGCACAATAGGCAGCTTCCGCACTCTGGATGGCATCGTCCGTGGAAGCATAGGTGCTGCTGGCAATGCCGGAAATGACACCCTCCATGACCACGGTGCAGGAGGAAAGACCGCTGAGGAAAAAGCCCAGCAGCATGAGAAGTCCCAGAATCACCAGAAAAGCCTTACTGTGCTTCTTTACGAAGGTGGCAGTCTTTTTGCTGGTTTCCGTGGCCGTCTTTGCGGCTTTCTCCGTGATGCTGGCAGCGGTCTGGGTGGTGCCAGTGGAAGTGCCTGCTTTGGCGGCGGCATACTGGCGTTTGATTGCCTGCCGTTGCTGGAATTTGGAAAAGGGATTACTGGTGGGGTTGTCCAGTTCCATTTTCTTTTGCAGGGCATCCAAGTTGGCTTTGTCCAGCTTCTGTTCTGCCTTTACCGCTTCCCGGTATGGTTTCAGCTTATGGCTCCGGTAGCCAGCATGAAGAACTTGGGAGGTGCGTTCCGCTGACTGCTCCAGAGAGTGGGCAGCCTCCACACCAACATTGTCATCCTCGGATTCACGGACTTCTTTATGAAACTGCCCCCGGACAGTTTCGCTGGGGGCAGTCTGGACAGCGTGGGTCAGCTTGGAGGGCGGCTTTTTCCTGCTTTCCTCAAATTGCAGTCTGACGTGCAGCTTCACGGATTTGGGATCGAGAACAACGTCTGCCTTCAGCTTCTTCCGGGTGGGGATCTTCCGCTGTGCAGAATCCGCCTTGTCTGCAGCTTTGTCGGCCTTCTGGACTTTCTTTTGCAGTTCCGGATTTTCGCGTTCCTCGTCTGTAAATTTGAGTCGGGGTGGACGCTTATACAAACCATCCACCGCCCAGCAGATCGGAGAGCAGTTCTGCGCTTTCGGCGTAGATCAGGAACCGTTCTTCAGAGAGCTGGGGATAGAAGAAAAGCCCTGCCCAGATCGCCATGAGGACATCGGACAGGTACTCACCATCATCTTCGCTGTTCCGGGGAATAATCATAACGATATTCCCGGAATTGAACAGTTCCATCAGCCGGGTTACACCAGCTTCGCCAATCTTGGTCAGGTATTTATTCTGGGCAGATACTTCAGAGCAAAAATCGATTGCACTTACCAGCAGTTCCAACAGAATGGAAAGTTTCGTCTGAATGGCCATCGTTTTTCCGTAGCCCTGCTTGATTTGTTCAACGGTCATAATTAAGATGCCTCCTTTGTGACTTCAGTGGGTTTGGTTGTCATGACTTTATAAAGCTCAGTTTCCTTGGGGAAGTGGTCAATGAACGGCAGTATCGTGTTGCCGTAGAATAGCAGCCCTTCACCTTCACCGGAGTGGGTGACGTAGGATAACTGATGGGGAGAGATGCCAAGGTGCTTTGCCAGAATCTGACGGTCACCTGCAGCCTGATTGAGCATATAGATGAAGTCGGAGTTCTCAAAGATATTCGCAACTTCGCGGCTGCTGAGAAGGTCTTTGACGTTCTGGGTGATGCCCGTGGGGATACCGCCCCATTTACGGAATCTTTTCCAGATTTCCACGGAATAGGCGGCGGTCTGTTCCTCCTTCAGCAGAAGGTGGAACTCGTCGATGTAGTAACGGGTGGCTTTGGGTTCCGTTCGGTCAGCAGTAACCAACGCAACTGCATCTTCTGCTTCCCGTGCTGCGATAGCCTTGTACTGGAATCGATTCTCGGTAACACGGTTCCAGACCTGATCCTGCACGATCAGCATACCGATTTTTTTCAGCTGCTTACCCAGTTCCCGGATATCAAAGCACACGATCCGGTTGTTGATATCCACATTGGTCCGGTGATTGAACACGGAAAGAGAACCGGAAACATAGATTTCCAAAGCGGTAGCAATGTACTGTGCTTCCTTTTCTGCCTGCTTGCGAAGGGTATCGTACAGATCCCCAAGGATAGGCATATTCTCCGGTTTCGGGTCATTGAGATAATCCTGGTAGACCAGCCGCACACAACGGTCGATGATGGTTTTCTCCACAGGTGCAAGCCCATCCTTGCCGGCAACGATCAGTTCGCACAGGCTGAGGATAAAGTCGGACTTTAAGGACAGCGGGTTATCATCGTCGCTGTAATTTAGGTTGATATCCATGGGATTGATATGATCCGGGGACGTGGGAGAGATACGGATGACCTGTCCGCCCAGCCGCTCCACCAGGGGGGCGTACTCACTTTCCGGATCGCAAATCAGGATATCGTCATTGGTAACGAGAAACGCATTGCTGATTTCTCTTTTTGCGGAGAAAGACTTACCGCTGTTGTGTACCACCAGTCCATTGGCAAGCACAAAGTTCAGATGTTTCGGAACACTCATATCATAAACAGGTACACTGTCCATGAGCTTGTGCCGGGTGACATGAATGACACTGTGACCGCCGCTGAGAAGCTGGCCGGGACGCATTTCCTTTGCCTGCATATACTCTCCCTGCCGGGTGAGGATCAGATGTTCCGGGGTACATTTGACCATACTGCCATCCATCAGTTCAATCTCGAACAGCTCGTCCACATACCTGTCGATACGGATATCCTTGGCAGGAGCTGTGACGATTGCCTGCTTTTCTTCATCGTAGGCTTTTATCTGCCCCTGTTGGATGCCGGAATCCACCAGCTCCGCAAAGGACACCGGCGTGCCGTTTGCAAAGAGAATTTGCGTATCGCCCGTGCAGCAGCCGGGAGTACCGAGAATCAGCCCATTGGGGTTTTTCAGCAGCTTCCGGTCAACCATGATGAGGTTGTTGGAAAGGGCGTTGATGCCGTAATACAGGGCTTCTTTTCCTGTCTGGAACAGCTCTTGGGTGGTAAAGGGAATGAAGATCGCCACACAGGAGGAAGTCAGACCGCGCTGGATATCGATGTAATTCATGCCCAGGGGCAGGCTGCTCATAACGCCTTCCTCCTGCTGATAGTCCAGCCGCACCAGAGAACAGTTATGCTTCTGGGCGATGGATTTGATCTGGAAGATGTTGTTATTGAGCTGCCGTGGATTTTCAGAGGTATTCATGACCAGGAAGGTCAGAAGGAACATTCGCTCGTTTCTGCTCTGAAGATCCTGCAGCAGCTTTTTCGCTTCTGCACCGTAGGTAGCCAGGTCGGACGGAATGATATCCATGTCATAACCGGAACGAACAGCTTTTTTCTGCTCTTCGATCTTGGCACGGTCTAAGTCGGTGATCTTCCTCTTGATGGTTTTGATGGCATTGACCTGATCCACAGACTGAACATGGAGATTGACGATGACACTGCTTTCCATATTCAAGAACTCTGCCAGGATGCGGTCATTGAGTTCCGGTGCCAGAATTTGCAGGAAGCTGACGGTACCGGAGAGCTTACCCATGCGGAAACCCTTGCCGTTTTTGTATTCAAAGCTGCTGGGAGCGATAAAGTCCTTGGTGGACAGCCCGGAGGGGGCCAGCCAGTCCCAGTTGAACAGGAAGGGTTCCTGTTCGTCCATTCTGAGGATGTCATGGAGGACTTGCAGCCGCTCCTTGCCATTCAGAACTGTGGCTTTGACGCCCAACCGCTTGAAGTTGTTGAGGATATCGATTTCCAGACGTTCCAACCGCATCTTTGCCATGCGGTAGGTCTGTGCTTCGATACCAAAGGTCAGATACTTGGTTTTGACCAGTCCGTTGTTACCGCGCTCCAACTGCCGCTGAAGCATTTGGGCGTATTCCTCCCGGATGCTGTCAAATTCATCCCCCTTGGGCGGGATGCTGATGCTCTGAGTGAACACCTCTTTGGAAACGGAAAGGTTTGCAAAGGTGAGCTGGAATTTGACGGATGCATCGAAGAAATTGAGGAAATCACACCATGCTTCAAAGATCGCGGTCTTATCCTCGTTCTGGGAAAGCTGGTAGTTGATATCCTGGAATTGGATGGTCTTGGTGAAATAGGTGTCGGTAACAACGCAGATGCCGTCGGGCATCATGCGCTTATAGGGAATACTGTCCTGCGCCGATTTTTCTTTCTTATCCGTCCGGTTTGCTCTTGCGATGGCTGCTTCGATCTGCTTCCGTTCGGCGCGGGTCAGCCGCTTCTTGGCGGACAATGCGGTGAACCTCCTTATCGAGTTGGTGCTGCCGCTGTAATACGGCGTAGAAATTGTTGGTCCGGTAAGGACGGTGCTTCGGACGGATAAAGCATACCTGAATCATATTCCGCAAAATGACTTCCAGGGGTTGCCCATTCTTTTCATACATGGCCAGAAGGAACGCCGGAATCATCACCAGAATCATGACCATAGTGGCAGTGCTGGTGCCCAGGGGTTCCTTGAGGAAGATGAAAGCCGGTAGCCCCATGAGGGCACCGGCTCCGAAGCATACAAGCTGCCGTTTGGTAAGGTTAAACAGCACCTTGGTTTTGATTTTTGTTAAGTCCTTGGGGACGGTTACATAGGCCATAAATAGCCCTCCTTATTGATTTATGCCATCTTAATGGGCATTGAAAACAGACCTTGCAAGGCTGCTCGTCTTGAACAGGCAGAAGCAAAGCAGAACTGTGTAGCCCATGCAGGTCCAGATCGCACTGCTGACATCTGCAGCAATGGAAATGCTCTGAACCAGCACAGCGTAGATGGCAACGCATACAATGATGAGAAATGCCTGAAATCCCAGAGCGAACAGGGCACGAAGATAATTCTGGCCTATGCCGCCCCATTCCTTGCCCATCATAGTTGCCATCGGGATGGGTGCAAGGGAGGTCACAAGGTAGATCTCGATCATTCTGCCGTAGGTGATGATGAAGATGCAGATGGCGATTGCCCAGGTACAGATGCCAGCGAACAGGGACTGAAACCACAGTCCCAGCAGTGGTCCGATCTCCATAGCCATGAGAGTGGTTTCCAGATCGATCATCACGGAGGAAATATCAATGCTGGTATCTCCGGAGATGATGCCCGATGCGTTACCAACCACACTTTGGGCGGCATCGAATACACCCATGACAATGTTCCATGTGTTGGTGACGATCAGCACCGCAGCGGCAGATTTGAAGGCCCATTTGAAGAACATCCATGTATCTACATCGTTCAGATTGTTTTTGTCGGTTATGAGCTGGATCAGCTCAAGGGTCATAACAAAGGCGAGGATTGCCCCCGCAATCGGGACGATCACGGAGTTGGACAGGTTTTGGATCATGCCGAAAATGCTGGCATTCCATGCCTGGGGGGTCATGGCAACCTGTCCGGCGATTTCACCGACCTTCTGGTTGGTGGCATCGAATAACCCGGTCAGGTTGCTGATGACGCCGCTGACAAGCATTTCCTTCAGCCATTCCGTGATTTTGTCCCACAGAAAATCCATAGGGTTTCCTCCTGTGGGTTAGATTATTCGGAACTGGGATTTAAGGAACGCTCACAGAATACAAGATACCGCTGCTTTCCTCCGGAAGCATAAGGGTGACAGGTCAGTAGGGTAATCATGTCCTTTCCATCGTGAATTAGAATATCGTCCACACTTGTGGGATTGATGATACGGACACCGCTGACAGTGTAGGTCATGGTTTCCCAGAGGTTTGTGATGATGACTTCATCGCCCTCTTCCAGATCGGTGATGTACCGGAAGTAAGAGGCACCGCCCCAACCACGATGACCGGCAATGACGGCATTGGTGTTCCTGCCGCCGATGGGGATGCTGGTCTGGGAAAGCACCGCAGCACCGTCCGCCATATTCTGATAGGAAGCTCCCAGGAAGATGGGCATTTCCAGTTCCAGTTTGGGAATGGAGATCACGCCGAAGATTTCATCCTCCAGACCGTAGTCTTTGAGGATGAAGCTGGGGACTTCATAGGCATAGCTGTTGGCAAGACCAATCTGCCCCTGAGCGTAGATGGATTCGTTGTAGGCGGTCATTTCTTCCCACAGTTCCAAATGCTGCCGGGGCTGAGTTTCTTCTGCTTCCGTAACAACAATGACCTGTTCATCCTTTTCCGGAGTATCACCGATGATCTCCACCCGGCTCAGAAACTGCTCTGACTGCCGCTCCATGATGCCATCCACGATGGCACCCTGGACATACGGGTAGAGGGCAAGTGACAGACCAGCCACGAACAGCATCACCAGAAAGATAAACAGAAAGGTTTCAAATTTACCTCTCATAGCGTTCACCTCCAAAGTTCAAATACCGACCGTGGGATGAATACTTTTTGCGGATTTTGATTGCAGATATGATGAACACAATTAGACCAAGAGCGGAAATGATGCCAATCAGCAAACCTTGAAGGTATTTTTGCTCCCAACTGGATTTGGGCGGTTCCTCCTGCATGGCTTCCTCCACCAGCACTTCGGCTTCCTCGTAAGGAATCCGGGTGCCCCGTATAAGCAGACGGTGGGTGTTTACACCGTAGGGGGTGCAGGTAACGAGGGTACAATAATCTTCCCCGGAGGAGATACCCAACAAGCTGGTGTCATGGGGCAGCACCGTATTGATTTCTTCCACCTGATAGGCAAGGGTTTCACCCAGTACATTCAGATAGAACACATCGGTCACTTCCAACTGGTCCAGATCGGTAAACATTTTCTGGGATGCAAGGCCGCTGTGACCCGTTAAAATGCAGTGGGTATCCTCACCTCCAACCGGGAGGGAACTGCCCAGCAAATGCCCCACACCACGGTCGAGGGAATCATTTCCGGTGCCGTGGTAGATGGGAAGATTCACACTGATTTTGGGAATCTCCACATAGCCCATGATGCCGTCAGCACCGATGTTTAGCTGACTGTTATAGTCCTCAGATGCTGCCAGAAGTGCCTCCTGGCTGTATGCTTCCTCCGTTGTGGAACCGGGGATGATTGCTCTGTTATAGGAAACAGCCAGCTCACGGGCTTTCAGCAGCTCTGTGTTGTCGGTCTGCTCAATAACTTCCTGATAGGCGGTGTGGATTTCAGATGCGTACTTTTGGTTTACATAATTGCTGATGACCGGATACAGCGTCAGCCCCAGAGAAAGCAGGAACAGGATCGCCGCCAGCACCAAAGTCATAATTTTGCGTTTCATTCAGAACTCCCTATTCCGTGAAAAGCCCCGGTGGAATCCACCGGGGCAGTTTTCAATTAGCGGCTGCCATTCTTCTTTTTGGAAGTCAGGACAATGACGGTTGCGGCACCAGCCATTGCCACGATGCCCAGTACAGTGAAAATCATGGTACCATGGTCACCGGTTTCGGGAAGATCGAAGCCACGGGTGTTCACAACGGTCAGTGGAGCT
>JAZSHO010000044.1:0-5029 GCA_045533345.1 Faecousia sp.
CGCGAACCATCCCGCAGGATGGTGTGGCGATCCCCTATGGTTTCCGGGAGTGTTTGGGGGATTGCCACGCCAGTGTGCGCTACTTATCGCAATGACATACTTCTTTTTTACTACTCATATAAACTACAATTTATCTGCGCAGTAGCGAATCGGGCTACCCACCCAGTGGTCCCGGTCCACCAGCCATCCAAAGTCTCGAATTGGCTGCCGGGCCATCCCGGCAAACTACAATTTAGCTTAGCAGCAGCGAATCGGGCTACCCACCCAGTGGTCCCAGTCGACTGACCAGCCAAAGACCCGAATTGGCTGCAGGCCCTTGCCCGCTAAACTACAATTGTGGTTATCGGCTTTAATCAGCACGTATAGCATAAAGACCAAAGAAGCAGTTGTCATCCTGAGCGAGCATCAGCGAGTCGAAGGATCTTGGCACCGATTTTACTGCAAATGTGGACGAAATGCGTAGATTCCTCGACGCGGCTTCGCCTTGCTCGGAATGACATAACTTTTCTTTGTACGTTTTGATGTTCTTGCTGACTAAAACCGATAACCACAACTACAATTTATCTGCGCACCATCGGTCGAGCGCAATCATGATGCGTTCGTTTCCTGCCTGGGTTCGTAACGAATTGGCTGCAGGCCCTTGCCTGCCCGCCATAAAAAATTAAAAATTTAGGGGGCAGACAAGTGCAGTAAAATGTGCTATACTAATACAAGCTATATGCATCTTTCTGACAGATTATAATAAGGAGGCGTTTCCTTTGAAATACTTATGGGGCTATGTAACGGCCGCCATTCTGGGTGCCCTCAGCTGGGTGCTGCTGCAGTTTGGCGAGCGGTTCTCTACCCTTGTGGATATGGTCTACCCCTACGTCATCCGCACGGTCCAGGGATTCCTGGCAGAGTGGAGCGGAACCGTAGACTTCCTGCTGTGGCAGGTGCTGGCGGTGTTCCTGGTGGTCATCCTGCTGGCGCTGCTGGTGGTTTTCATCGTGCTGAAGAAAAGTCCCGTCACCTGGGCCGGCTGGGCTCTGGCGGTCTGCAGTGGCATCTACCTGCTGCACACGCTGCTCTTCGGTCTCAGCTACCACGCAGGCAACCTGACCGACGACCTGCGCATGGAAGTGGCCCAGTACACCCTGGAGGAATTGGCGGAAGCCACGGAATATTACCGGGACCAGGCCAACATCCTTTCCAAGTGGGTGGACCGGGACGAAAACGGCAACGTAAAATTCGATGACTTTGAAACCTTGGCAAAGAACGCCGGCCAGGGCTTTGAAACCCTGACCTACGATTACTCCTACCCCATCTTCGCAGGCTCCTCCCTGCCGGTGAAAAGATTAGGCTGGGCGAATATGTACACCTCCATGGGTATCACCGGCGTGACCATGGGCATCACCGGCGAAGCCGCCGTGAATCCCCAGATCCCTCCTGTGACCCTGCCCTTCACCATGTGCCACGAAATGGCCCACCGGATGTGCATCGCCAACGAACGGGATGCCAACTTCGCCGGCTTCCTGGCCTGCTCCGTCCATGAGGATATCCAGTTCCGTTACTCCGCCTTCTTCATGGCTTACCGCTACTGCTACACCGCCCTGGCAGGCATCAACACCGAGGCCGCTGCCAAGGAAACCGCCCGGATCAGCGACGGTGTGGGAGAAGAGCTTTACCGGGATCTGGTGTACTACGACACCTTCTTCAGCACCCACCGGGATGTGGCTGCCACCAAGGTTGCCAACACCGCCAACGACACCTACCTGCGGACCAGCGGCGACCGGGCCGGCATTGCTTCTTACAGCCAGGTCTGCGACCTGCTGGTAAACTGGCACATCCAGACGGTGATCCTGCCCTCCGTATCTGTGGAGGAAAATCAGTTCGACCCCTATGACGAGAGCCAGGTGGACTTAAGCGGCATCGTCAACGCCGGATAATAAAGATTTAATCTGTCATTGCGAGCCAGTGCGCACACTGGCGTGGCAATCCCCCGGACACTCCTTGAGGCCATAGGGGATCGCCACACTAGTGGTGCTCCGCGCAGCGAATCAAAATATCCATGATTGCTGGTGGCAATCATACTTTGATTTCATGAGGACTGGTTCGCGATGACATACTTCTTTTTTAGACAGAACGGAGAATGATATATGATGAAACAAACCCTATCTGCCGGGCTGCCTCTGCTGGGTCTGGAACTGAATGACGAAACCCAGGAGACCCTCTGCGCCTTCGGCCGGGCCATGGTGAAGCAGAACGAGGTCATGAACCTTACCGGCATCACCGACGACAAGGGCGTTGCCAACTTGCATCTGCTGGACAGCTTGACCGTCATGACCTGCGGCGAAATGGCAGGCAAGACCCTCATCGACGTGGGCTGCGGCGCAGGCTTCCCCGGTGTGCCTCTGGCCATCGCCTCCGGCGCCAAGGTGACCCTGCTGGACTCCTTAGGCAAGCGGATGAAATGGCTGGAGGAAATCCTGCCCCAGTTGGGCATTGAGGCCGAATGCGTCACCGCCCGGGCAGAGGAGGCCGTTGCCACCCGCCGGGAAAGCTATGATTTCGCCACATCCCGAGCCGTTGCCCGCTTGAACATCCTGCTGGAGCTGACCGCTCCCTATGTCAAGGTGGGCGGCAAGGTGCTGGCCATGAAGGGCGCCCTGGCCCAGGAGGAGCTGGCTGAATGTGGCAACGCCATCAAGAAGCTGGGTCTGAAGCTGGAGGAAGTGAAGGAATTCCCCATCGACGGCACCAACCATGCGGTGATCGTACTGCGCAAAGTAACCCCCACCCCCAAGCAATACCCCCGCCGCTTCGCCAAAATCAAGCAGAGCCCCCTGTAACTATCATAAAACTGTTGTCATCCTGCGCACGTCGGAGGATGACATATTTTTTGCAATTCTTAACACTTTGGATACATTTATATCTTAAGATAGCCTAAAGTATTTTATAAAGGAAGGATCACAATGCAGGCAATCTTAAGCCTTGGCATCGGCTATCTGCTGGGCTGTTTTAACCCCGCGGCGCTGGTATCCAAAGTCACAAAGGTCAACTTAAAAGAGGTGGGCACCAAAAACCTGGGCGCCACCAACACCGCTTTGACATTGGGCCGGAAAGCAGGCTACTTCGTGCTGTTTTTCGATATGTTCAAATCCTATTTTTCCTATAAGCTGGCAAAGTCCCTGTTTCCCCAGCTGGTGGTGGCAGGTCTCATCGCCGGGCTGGGCGCGATTTTGGGCCATTGCTTCCCGGTGTTCCTCCATTTCCAGGGCGGCAAGGGTCTGGCCTCCTTTGGCGGACTGGTGCTGGCCCACGACCCGGTGCAGTTTCTGGTCCTGCTGGCGGTGGGTTCCTGTTTCGCGCTGATTCTGAACTACGGCGTTTACCTGGTCATGTCCGCGGCGGCGCTGTTTCCCATTCTCAGCTATTTCCGGTCCGGAGATCCCAGGGTATTTCTTGCGGCGGCTTTGGCAGGAAGCCTGGTCATCGTCATGCACTGGGGCAATCTGCGCCGGGCCATTTCCGGGAAGGACCCCGTCCGCACCCGCAGCGGCCTGAAGAAGATTTTCGGGAAAAGTAAATAAAAACAGGGCGGCCCTGCCGCCTTATTTCTTTAAAATTTTAAGGAAAATCACGAAATTATCCCTTTACTTTTGGGCAAACTTATGATATTATCAAAAGGCTGGCGTAGTGCCAGACGCAATTACTATGCCCGTTGCTCAGTTGTGGGAGAAAGCTGTATTCCAGTACACCACCCACCCATTACTTGGCGCAGGGTAAATTTATGAAAAGGTGGAAATTCCTATGATTCAGAAGGAAAAGAAGACCCAGGTTATCCTGGAGAATGCAATGCATGAAGGCGACACCGGTTCTCCCGAGGTCCAGATCGCTATCCTGACCGCTCGCATCAACGAGCTGACCGATCACCTGCGCGTGCACAAGCACGACAACCACTCCCGTCGTGGTCTGCTGATGATGGTCGGTAAGCGCCGCAGCCTGCTGGACTATCTGGCTAAGAAGGACATCAACCGCTACCGTGCAATCATCGCCAAGCTGGGTATCCGTAAGTAAGATATCGAAAGGGGCGAGTATTCGCCCCTTCTTTTCTTATTAACAACCCACAATCAACGCGGAAACGAAAATAACCATGTCATTGCGAGGAGGCCCAAATGGGCCGACGTGGCAATCTCCTGGTACCATCTTCGTTACTGCTGTGCAAATCGACCGTTCCACCGGGAGATTGCCACGGGCCTAACGGCCCTCGCAATGACACAGCAGAGGGAACACCCTGCGTCGATTCAAACACATCTATCCTCGGGAGTAGATTTAGCAGTTGATTGAGCTGCCGAATATCGGCAACTGAATCAAATGCTAAACCTCCCGAAACAAACAAATTGAAAATTGATAATTGACAATTGAAAATTATGGTGTGCGCTTCGCGCACATGATTCAAATCATTGCCGAAGGCAATTCCTTAATCTTCAATTTTACATTTTCAATTTTCACTTCCCATCATTTCAAGGAGGTTAAACCAATGATTACTCGCAAGCAGTATCCCAACCATCATGTTTATGAGATGGAAATCGGTGGCCGTACTCTGACCGTGGAAACCGGTCTGGTCGCCGAGCTGGCAACCGCAGAGTGCATCTGCCGCTACGGTGACACCGTGGTGCTGACCACCTGCACCTGCAACCCCATTCCCAAGGCCGGTATCGACTACTTCCCTCTGACCATCGAGTTTGAGGAAAGAATGTATGCCGTGGGCCGTATCCCCGGCTCCTTCAACCGCCGTGAGGGCAAGCCCTCCGAGCGTGGCATTCTGAACAGCCGTATCATCGACCGTCCCATGCGCCCCCTGTTCGACGAGGAGCTGCGTAACGACACCGTCGTCACCTGCACCGTCCTGGCCAACGACCACGAGAACCCCGTGGAGATCGTGGCTTCCCTGGGCGCTTCCATCGCCATCGCTTCTTCCGATGTGCCCTGGAACGGACCTGTTGCCACCACCAACGTTGCCCACCTGGGTGACCGCTATATCATC
>JAZSHO010000098.1:0-22490 GCA_045533345.1 Faecousia sp.
TATCTGCCCTACAACCAGGAAGTCCGCACCGTTCCCATGCTGGAGCAGGCGCTGAAGGACGGCAAGCAGGTGGCAGTTCCCAAGTGCTATGGGGACGAAATGAAGTTCATCTTCATGGAAGACCTGTCCCTGGTGGAAAAGGGTTACGCAAACATCCCGGAGCCCATTGCCGACGGCCCTGTTGCCGACGATGAAACCGCTCTGGTGCTGATGCCCGGTCTGGCCTTTGACCCCCAGGGTCACCGAATCGGCTACGGCGGCGGTTTTTACGACAAATTTCTGGCCCAGGAGCCGAACCATCCTACCCTGGCCCTGTGCTATGAATTCCAGATGCTTGCGCACCTGGAAACGGAAGAATTCGATATCCCGGTGGACACGGTCCTCTGGGCATAAGGAGCATGTATGCAGATCATCCCCATTTTACTGGTAGCTGCCGCTGTATTCGGTATCTGCTACCTGGTTGACAAAACGTTTACCAAGAAATTTCGCAGCAAGGCCCAGCACCTGTCCGGTCTGGCTGTCCGGGCCAGTAAGATGTACGGCATTTTCGGCGTGCTGCTGATTGCCGTGGGCATTATGGCCATCGCGGTGGGCATTATGAGCAGCATTATGCTGCTGATCGGCGGCATCCTGGTGCTGGCCATGGGCGCGGCCCTTGCCATTCATTACTTAAGCTTTGGCATTTTCTACGACGGAGAAACTTTCCTGGTTTCCTCCTTCGGCAAGGAAAGCATTGCCCACACCTACAAGGAAATCAAGGAGCAGAAGCTGTACGTCCTCCAGGGCGGCAGCGTTTTGGTGGAACTGTATCTGGAGGACGGCACCTCCGTTTCCCTCCAGTCCACTTTGGACGGTGTCTATCCTTTCCTGGATACCGCCTTTGCCGGCTGGTGCATCCAGACCGGCCGGGACCCCCAGGACTGCGATTTCCATGACCCCAGCAAGCACTGGTGGTTCCCACATGAGGAGGATATGTGATGCATATTCCCAGCGGTGCCACCACGGAATTGGAGTTGGTAACCTTCCGGCAGGCCCTGGAGGCAGCCAACACCCCCTCCGACGAATACGATATTGAAAAATGGCTCTATGCCCCGAACTTTTACTCCGACTACCGTTACATTCTGGGCACCCGGGGTAAGAATCCGCTGATTTGCATCGGCATCAACCCCTCCACCGCCAAACCCGGTGCATTGGACAACACCCTCAAATCCGTGGAGCGAATGGCTCTGGGCAACGGCTTTGACAGCTTTATCATGTTCAACGTCTATGCCCAGCGGGCCACCTCTCCCGACGATATGGAGAAGGTCTGCAATCCCCTGCTTCACAAAGAGAATCTGGAAGCCTTCCGGTATGTGCTGTCCATTTCGGACAAGCCTGCCATCTGGGCCGCCTGGGGTGCCATCATCGAAAAGCGGAAGTATCTTCCGGACTGTGTTCGGGATATGCTGATGCTGGGTGAGGAATACGGCGCACAATGGTACTGCGCCGGTGCTATTACCAAGAAGGGACATCCTCACCATCCCCTTTACCTGCGCAAGGATGAGAAAATCAAACCTTTTGATGTAAAATCTTACCTGGATATGCTGTAAGCCTATCGGCAAAAGTGAAATACTGTCATCCCGAGTGGAGCGCCAGCGGAATCGAGGGATCTTCGCATTTCGTTTCGTGCTGTACGAAAATCGGTGCGAAGATCCCTCGACTCGTTTTACTCGCTCGGGATGACATTGCTTTTCATCGTCATTTGTGAAAGGAGATACGATATGAAGTTGATCATCGCATCCGACATTCACGGCAGTGCTTTCTGGTGCCGCCGGCTTTGTGATTTGATTGAAACCGAGCAGCCGGACAAGATTCTGCTGCTGGGTGACCTGCTGTACCATGGGCCCCGGAACGATCTCCCCCGGGAGTATGCACCAAAACAGGTGATCCCCATGCTGAGCGGGTATAAGGAGAAAATCATCGCCGTCCGGGGTAACTGTGAAGCAGAAGTGGACCAGATGGTCCTCCCCTTCCCCTGCATGGCGGACTTTTCCCAGCTGTATGCGGATGGAAAATTCCTTTATCTGACCCATGGCCATCACCACAGCCCCGACAATCTGCCGCCTCTGGAAGAAGGCAGCATTTTCCTCTCCGGCCACACTCATGTGAAGCTGGATGAGGTAAGAAGCGGAATCCGCTGCTTGAATCCCGGCAGCGGATCCATTCCCAAGGACGGCAGCCACAGCTGTCTGATTTACCACAACGGAGAATTTTTATTCCGAATTTTGGAGGAATGACCATGATTTCGACAGAATGCGAAACCTGCTGGTATTATGATTATGATGAGGAATACGAGGAGTACTACTGCATGATGGATCTGGATGAGGACGAGGTATACCGGATCTATTCTTCCCGTTCCCAGCACTGTCCTTATTACCGGCAGGGCGATGATTACACCCTCGCAAGGAGACAATAATGAAACGAATCCTACTGTTCCTTCTGTGCCTGTTCCTGCTGTGCGGCTGCGGTTCCCATACCGAGGCGGAAGCAACGCTGCCAATCCAAACGGAGCCGTCCGAAGTCACCGAACCCACAGGATACTACGACCCGGAGGCTTCTCTGGATACGCAGCCCGCCGGGGCCATCCGCTGCTATCCCATGAAGGACACTCCGGTTTCCGGTATTCTGGCATTGGGCGACACCATCGTGCTGTTTGACTCCGATGCCAGCAGCACCGTGCTGACCGCCCTTTCCGGAGAAGAAATGGTTCTCGTTGCCACCCGGGAGCTGGGTTGCTCCATCTTCCCGGAGGATCCCTGTCTGCGGCGCTGGGAGCGGGGTATTTCCTACTATGATCCCATCGCCAGAGAAACGGTGGTGCTGGACAAGCAGCTGCGGGAAGTTTCCCGGATCAGCGCCCCCGAGGGGCTTACCGGCACGCCCCTGCTGTCCTACGACCGAAGCACCCTCTACTACTGCACCGATACCACCCTCCGGGCTCTGAATCTGGAAAAGGGCATCAGTCGGGTGCTGAAAGAAATGGCCTACGACTACCAGGATCTGTTCACCCTTTTGCTGGATGATACAGTAGCCGTCTGCACCATCGCCGACGGCAGCCGCTGGCAGGCCCTCTATATTTCTACCGAAACCGGTGCCATTTTGGAGCAGCGCAGCGATATGGTTGTGGCGGAATCCTCCGGGCAACGGTATTACGCTTCCATTCCCGACAGCACCATGGTATCCCAGGTCTTTGGTACCGCGGAGGGCCAGGTTCGGTGTCTGCAGCCTAAGGAAGATGCTATTTCCAATCACTTTCTGCCGGATACCTTCGGACTTCTGTCCCTTTCTTCCACTGAAGGCGGCTGCATCACCCTGGACTATTACGACCTGGACTCCTGTCTGCGCAATGCCTCCATTACCATTCCCGGTTCCCCCATGCTCTGGAG
The DNA here is from genome assembly GCA_045533345.1 of Faecousia sp. Taxonomy (GTDB): domain Bacteria; phylum Bacillota; class Clostridia; order Oscillospirales; family Oscillospiraceae; genus Faecousia. The sequence continues at coordinate 3,426 of JAZSHO010000098.1, forward strand.
CTTCCGGAACACCGATGACGGCTGCATCTGGTTTTTGCATCACACAGACAGCAGCGGCATTACCCTCTGCTGCTGGACCCCCACCCGCTCCCCCACCAATGACAATACTTTCTACGGTGGGACTTACTACAACGAGGAATCTCCGGATGTGGAAGGGCTTGCCGCATGTGAGGCCTACGCCCGGGAAATCGGCGAAAAGTACGGCATTGAAGTTCTGATCTATCGGGATGCCGTGCAGGTGCAGCCCTGGGACTACGACCTGGAATACGAATACCAGGTGCCGGTGATCCAGAGGGAACTGGAACTGCTGGACCGGAATTTAAGCCGCTATCCCGATGGATTTGTCAGTACTCTGGCCCAATGTTTTGACGGTCTGTCCATCTGCATCGTCCGCAGTCTCAACGGCACCCCCGAATCCGGCAGTCTGGACACCGCCGACGGCATCCAGTTTCTGGATGGCTACTGGGCATACATTGCCCTGGCCGCCCCCCGTAATACGGAATATGCCCTGTATCATGAGATGTGCCATTTGATCGACACCATGGTGCTGGGCGAAAGCGGTGCTTACGACCGATGGGACGAACTGAATCCCAAGAGCTTCGAATACGACTATGATTACATCGCCAACCAAAGCCGTGATGGCAGTGCCTACTTGCAGGACATCAACCGTTCCTTCATCGATACCTACTCCATGAGCTTCCCGAAAGAAGACCGGGCCCGGATCATGGAATACGCCATGACCGAAGGCAACGAAAGCTACTTCACCTCCACCACCATGCAAGCCAAGCTGAGGCTGCTGTGCGAGGGCATCCGGGAGGCCTTCAAGTTAAAAAAATCCCCGGAAACCTTCCTCTGGGAGCAATACCTGAACACCTCCCTGGCCTACGCAGAATAAATTACACCCGCTGCGAAAACTCGCAGCGGGTGTTCTCTTTATTCCGTTATAGGAGAAAAAGCCCAGGTATAGTTACATTTACCGTCATAGAAAGACACGGTCAAGGAATCCCCGTCATAAATCAAATGCATGCATTCCTGCTCTCCTTCTACCTGCATCTTGTACATATATAGGGTCACCGTTTTTCCGTCCGGGTATGTCTGGTCTTGCGAATCTGTGAAGACCCAGATACCGCTGATAGGCTCCTCCATCGTACCGCTGAAAGTACAATCCTCACGGAATTGAAGGGAATAGCCGGTTTCCTCCCAATAATCATCCGTTCCGGTGTCCTGCATATATGTCATGGCATACCGGGAGGTCCACTGGCGGCAAAGCATATTCCTGCCTTCCTCCGCTGCCGGATCCGAACCGGGCCGGAAGGAATAGTGTTCGTTTCGGCCTTCATAGAACTCGGTGTAATCCAGGGTTCCGGATTCACTTAAACTGATGCTCAAGTCGATTACACCCCCAGCATCCTCATATTCCAGCTCATAGTGGTAATACATGTAGTTGCCGCCGTTGGTCACTTCTGTAAAGCGCCAGGTTCCTGCCTTTTCCTTATCCAGCTGTGCAGTAAAGGTTCCATCCTCCCGGAACTCCAGGGAATACCCTTCCCGGATCCAGTCATAGGATTTGCTGTCATCATAAATATACTTGCCGGCAGTTTGAGAATTCCAGGTTCCCAGAAGCTTCTCCTGCCCCGCAGTCAAAGCTGCTTCCAATTTCACCAGTTGCTCCGGCTCCGTTTTGGACATCGAATAATACTCGCTTCCCAAATATGCGTAGCCGTAGGCCGTCCCATAGTGGAGAAATTCCTCCAGGGGTATGTTTCCGTCACCCAGGTGCAACTCCAGATAATCGGTTTTTTCTTCCCCATCCTGAGTGTAAGAAAGCAAGACCTTGCTGATACGGGAATTATATTCATCCACCACCGCAGGGCGAATATGCCATTGGCCGGTGATTTCTCCGTTATAGTCGAAGGTGCCATCTTCATGCAAAGTCAGGGAGCGGACAACTCCGCCATCTGCCGTGGCCCAGAGGCCCTGGGCATAGCTGCAGATCTGCTCATGCTGAGAAAAGACGATACTGCTCATCCACAGCAGCACCTCACCGGTGCTGTCATCCAGGATCGCCACCCAGGGCTCTTCCTCTCCTTCAATGGTCAGATCCACAAAGTAGTAATCATCCTTATATTCCTTAAAGGAAACCGTTCCCTCCCGGACCGTATCTCCATCCACCAGGGTAAGGGCACCCTCCTCGGTGATCCTGATGCAAAAGCCCACGGACTGATTGCTCAAAGCTGTCGCCCAGTAGCCTTCACCGCCCATATAGATAATATACGGATCCCAATGACCCACGATATGATCCCATACATAGGCCTCCCGGTCCAGGGGCTGTTCCTCCGCATAATTGCAGACCTTGCAGATCCGGCTCATGGTTTCCCCGGAAATCGTCCACTTCCCCAGATCATGGCCCGGTGCTTCCCCCTGCTCCTGGCCGCAGACCGCGCAGTGCGTGGGAATGTCACAGACCCCATCCCTCCACTGGTGCTCCAGCTTTTCTCCCTGGACAGCACCGCAGTAAATGCAGGTGTCCGGCTTCTCGCAGCTGGCCGGCGCAAAGGTATGCCCCGGCGCATCCCCATCGGTGATGCCGCACTTGCTGCAGGTCCTGGGGGTCAGACACTGGGCCTCCACCCATTGATGCTGACATTCACAGCCGCTCAGACACAGAAACAGCGCAACCAACAACGGAATAAAATACCGTTTTTTCATACAAATCCCTCCGTTTCCGATAGAAATATTATAATATAAAACGAAAAAATGTCAAGAAGACCCCCTTATCCGTGGATAAGGGGGTTCTTGTATGTACTTACTTTTCTGCGAACAGGGTTTGCTGGCAGTACTGGATGATGGACTTCCGGGTGACCAGGCCAATGAAGGTATCCTTGTCATCCACAACGGGAACGAAATTCTGAGCGGAGGCCCGTTCCACCAGTTCATTCATGGACATGGTGACACGAACGGGGATGTATTCCTTTCGCTTGGGAATTTCCATAATCCGGTGGGATTCCGCTTCCCGAAGGTCCATGCCACAGATATTTTTCATGGCCCAAAGGATATCTCCCTCGGTAATGGCTCCCCGGTATTCTCCCCGGCGGTTGAGGATAGGTAATGCGGAATAGTGCGCCGCCTCCATCTTTTCCAAAGCCTGGCGGACGGTGTAATCATCGTAGAGAAATGCGCAAAGTGCTTTGGGTGTCAAAAAAAACAGAATATTATTCATGAGATCTCCTTTTCGGTAGAGCGCCATATAGCACTCTTCCTTGCTTCCGGTACTATTATAGCACAGATCTTGCGGAAAATCATGAATTATTTTTGTTATTCTGCCCGTTCAGCGCCAAATTATCGGCTTATATTTTATATACTTTGCACAAATCAACACTGAAATTTGAATTCTGTGCAGTCCAAAGTTGCAAAATAGTCCTCCGGACGCTCCGCACGGCGAATCAGCTGGAAGGAGCCGTCCTCTTTCAGAAGGACCTCTGCAGAGCGCAATTTGCCGTTATAGTTGTAGCCCATGGCATGGCCGTGAGCGCCGGTATCGTGGATGCAGAGGATGTCACCGATGTCGATGACAGGAAGGCTCCGCTCGATGGCAAACTTGTCGTTGTTCTCGCACAATCCGCCGGTGACATCATACACATGGTCCAAGATGGCATCTTCCTTGCCCAGCACCGTGATGTGATGGTAGGCACCGTACATGGCAGGACGCATCAAATCGGCAGCACAGGCATCCAGGCCCACATACTCCCGGTAGATATGCTTCTGATGCAGCACCGTGGAAATCAAATGGCCGTAGGGTGCCAGCATGAAGCGGCCCAGTTCCGTATAAATGGCAATATCGTCCATGCCTTGGGGCGTCAGAATCTGCTCATAGCGGGTCCGGACACCGTCGCCGATGACCTTGATATCGCAGCTGGGCTGCTCAGGGCGGTAGTCCACGCCAATGCCGCCGGAGAGGTTGATAAAGGAAATGTGTCCGCCGGTGGCATTGCGCAGCCGCACCGCCAGGCGGAACAGCTGGGCAGCCAGTTCGGGGTAATACTCATTGGTGGTGGTATTGGAAGCCAGGAAGGCATGGATGCCAAAGTGCTTGGTACCCAGCTTCATCAGCCGGTTAATGGCACCGGCCATCTGGTCCTCGGTCATGCCGTACTTGGCATCCCGGGGCATATCCATGATGGTATTGCCCAGACTGAAGGAGCCGCCGGGATTGTACCGCAGGCAAACCGTTTCCGGCACCTGGCCCAGAGAGGCCAGATAATCCACATAGGTAGCATCGTCCAGGTTGATGTAAGCGCCCATTTCCAGAGCCTTGCGCATATCCCTCTCCGGGGTCACATTGGAGGAGAACATCACATCGTGGCCGGTGACACCCACGGCCTCTGCCAGCACCAGTTCTGTATAAGTGGCGCAGTCACAGCCGCAGCCCTCCTCTTTCAGAACCTTAATGATGTAGGGGTTGGGGGTTGCCTTTACGGCGAAATATTCCCGGAAACCCTTGTTCCAGGAGAAAGCGGCTTTCAGCGCCCGGGCGTTGGCGCGGATACCGGCTTCATTATAAATATGAAAGGGCGTGGGAATCTGGGAAACGATCTCCTGCGCCTTACTCAGTGTCAAAAACGGTACTTTTTTCATATTTTCTTCCTTTCTTTCAGAAAAGCCTATTGGGGAAATTGTATGTCATGGAACCGCATTTGTCAACTCCAAAGCCCATTCTACCGGCAATAGAATCTGCCACTCTACCACCGGGAGAGGGTAGAATCCAGCGGTTTCTTTGCCGGATGCCGGTTTTGTGCTATGGTTGATGCAATCCAAGCAAAGGTAGGTACCCAAAATGAAACGAACACCCATCGCCCTGCGTCATCTTCCCAACTACACCAAGGGCGAAGAACGCTTGAATTCCATGAGCCATGCCATCGGAGCCGGCATGGGCGTTGTTGCGCTGGTCCTGTGTATCCTCCGTTCCACCCGGTTAGGAGACCCATACGCCATTGCCACCTCGGTGCTGTACGGTTTCAGCATGATCGCAGTATTTGTCATTTCCAGCGTGTATCACGGCATGCAATCCGGTTTTGCCAAAAAGGTCATGCAGGTGGTGGACCACTGCACCATCTATCTGTTGATTGCAGGAAGCTATTCTGTCATTGTCCTTTCCGCATTGCGGCCGGTTTATCCGTTGCTGGGCTGGGGACTGTTTGTTTTCGAATGGGTCATGGCCGCCATCGCCACCACCCTTACCGCCATAGACCTCAAAAAATACAGCGTATTTTCCATGATCTGCTACATCGGTATGGGCTGGGCGGTCATTCCCTTCTGGCGGCAGGTATTGGAGGTTCTGTCCCTGCCGGGATTTCTGCTGCTGCTCTGCGGAGGTATCGCTTATTCCGTCGGCGCAATTCTTTACGGTCTTGGCAAGAAGCGCAAGTGGATGCATGGCATCTTTCACATCTTTGTGGTTCTGGGGGCTCTGCTGCAGTTTTTGAGTGTTCTGCTTTATGCGCTGTAATGCATTTTCGCATAATGTGAGGCCTTTCGGCATACCCTATTGTCATCTGCTGAAAGGGGTGCTGCCCGATGGCATTTTTCGTACAGCCGACCAAAGCCATCGTTCTGAGGCTGTTGATGTTTTTTCTGATTCTTCAATTTGTGCAGGGACTGTTCCGGTCCGTTTCTTTGCCGGGGATTCCGGATACTCCTTCCGCCGCTGTTGATGTTCCCATCCAGCAGGAAATCCCCTCTGCTATGCCGGATTCACCGGCAACATTCCCCGCTGTGGATACTGCTCCGGAAGTTGCGGAAACGCCCGTAAACATCCTGCTCATCGGTCAGGACCGGCAGGAAGGCGGGGACCGGACCCGTTCGGATACCATCATCCTTTGTACCTTCCACGAATCTCAAAATTGTCTGGTCATGACATCCTTCCTCCGGGATTTGTATGTGGAAATTCCCGGGTATGGGAAAGACCGGATCAACGCCGCATATGTCTACGGCGGAATGCCCCTTCTGAACCAAACCCTGGCAGATAATTTCGGAATTACTGTGGACGGGAATCTGGAAGTGGATTTTGCCGGTTTTACGGAAATTATCGACGCACTGGGCGGTGTCACGCTGGAGCTGCGGCAGGATGAAGCGGACGTGATCAACCAAAGTACTTCCCGGGTTCTGACAGAGGGTACCCATCTGCTCACAGGAGCAGAGGCTCTGGCCTATGCCCGGATCCGAAAGCTGGACTCCGATGGAGATTTCAGCCGGACGGCCCGTCAGAGAAAGCTGCTGGAGTCTCTGCTGAAAACCTGTAAAAACAGCAACTTCCCCACTCTGCTGTCTTTGGTCAAACAGCTTCTGCCAATGGTCAATTCGGACATTCCCAAGAAAGAGCTTCTTAGTCTGGCATTGGATGTTTTGCCGGATTTGTCCGGTTTGCAAATCCGCGGGCAGCATATTCCCCAGGATGGGACCTATTCCTACCAGACCATTGGCGGTATGTCTGTATTGGTTCCGGATCTCTCGGCAGCCAGGAAATTCCTGGAAGAAACTGCGTGTATTCCCACACCCCGGGTTTCTGACATTGATAAACAAAACAGCAGGAAATAATTTCCTGCTGTTTTCTCCATAAATGTTTTAATTCTGCCGAATCGTAATCTGATTCAAGGAAAATCATCAAAAAATATTTCCCGTTCCTCCATAACAGAATTGACAAATAATGTAAATCGCGTTATAATGAACCCGTTCAAATAAAAGAGGGGGTGTACAGATGGAACTCACGCGAAGTGAAATGGAAATAATGGATGTCCTTTGGGCAAGCAATGTGCCCCTGTCCCGTGCGGACCTGCTGGCACATTCTGAGGAAAAAACCTGGAAGGACAGTTCGGTCCATATTTTGCTCAATGGTCTTCTGCAAAAGGGAGCCATTCAAGAGGCCGGTCTTGTCAAGCGCAACAAAACCTACGGAAGAGTATTCGCTCCCACACTGACCAGGGAAGAATACTTTGCCACCACCATTTTCTCTCACCGGCATAAGCCTGAAATCGTTGGTCTTTTCGCCGCGCTTCTGCGCCGGGAGGACATTACCCAGGACGAACTGAAGGAAATCCAGCAGTTGGTCCACCGGAAAACCCTTTGATTTTCAAAAGGAGTTGCTTTTGGCAGCTCCTTTTTTTGTGTCTGTTTTATCGTTTTTGCTAACAATAAAGTCGAAATGTGTACCCAGCCAGCGGAAAATCATTGACAAAGGCCCCTTTGCGGTGTATAGTAATCAAGGCAAATCATGGAATCTTCTGGTCTCAGAAAGGAGGATTTCTCTATGTTGAAAACCATTGAACTGTACAACTTTCATCACTCCCTGGCAGGTAATTATCTCGCCGGGCTGGAATATCCCTGGCAGGCACTGAAAGGCATCAAGGATTTGATTCTTTCCCTCGGCCCCCAGCTGGATGAAAACTATAAAGAAGTGTCCCCCCAGGTTTGGGTTCACCGCACCGCCACCGTGGCTCCCACCGCTTTTTTAGGTGCCCCTTGTATCATCGGTGCCAACACGGAAGTCCGGCACTGCGCCTTTGTCCGGGGCTCTGCTCTGGTTGGCGAAAACTGTGTTGTGGGCAACTCCGTGGAGCTGAAAAACGTTATTCTCTTTGATAACGTCCAGGTACCTCACTACAATTACGTAGGCGACAGCATTCTGGGCTACAAATCCCACATGGGTGCAGGTTCCCTGACCTCCAACGTCAAATCTGACAAAACTTTGGTGGTTGTGAAAGCCGGCTCCCAGCAGCTGCCCACCGGGCTAAAGAAATTCGGTGCCATGATTGGCGATTATGTGGAAGTTGGCTGCAACAGCGTTCTGAATCCCGGTACCGTTATCGGCAGAAACAGCAACATCTACCCCTTAAGCAGCGTCCGGGGTACCGTTCCTGCTGACAGCATCTACAAAACCGGCGGCGTCGTTGTGGCGAAAGTATCATGCAGAATCACTTCCGAGATGCAAGATTGAAGATACAATGAAATTATCTTGTATCTGTCGCTATTTCTTTTCGTTAGAAAGGAGTTCTTATTTATGGGCAAATATTTTGGAACTGACGGCTTCCGTGGCGAAGCCAATGTAAATCTAACTGCTGACCACGCTTTTAAGGTCGGCCGTTTCCTGGGTTGGTATTACAGCCAGCTGAAGCGCCGCAGCGGCTCCGACGAGCCTGCCCGGATCGTTATCGGCAAGGACACCCGCCGCTCCAGCTATATGTTTGAGTACAGCCTGGTGGGCGGCCTGGTTGCTTCCGGCGCGGATGCATATCTGCTCCACGTTACTACCACTCCCTCCGTTGCCTATGTGGTTCGCACCGAGGGCTTTGACTGCGGTATTATGATTTTCGCCAGTCACAACCCCTACTATGACAACGGCATCAAGCTGATCAACGGCTCCGGCGAGAAGATGGACGAAAGCGTCATCAGCCTCATCGAAGCATACATCGACGGTCAGCTGGTGGCCTTTGACCGCTCCTGGGAAGAACTGCCCCTGGCCAAGCGGGACCAGATCGGCCGCACCGTGGACCATGTGGCAGGCCGTAACCGTTATATCGGCTATCTGATCAGCTTAGGGCTGTACTCTTTCAAGGGAATGAAGGTGGGTCTGGACTGTGCCAACGGTTCCTCCTGGAACATCGCCAAGAACGTCTTCGATGCGCTGGGTGCCAAGACCTACGTCATCAATGCCGAACCCGACGGTTACAACATCAACCGGGGCGCCGGCTCTACGCACATTGAGGTGCTGCAGAAGTTCGTCATCGATAACGGTCTGGATGTGGGCTTCGCCTACGATGGTGATGCTGACCGCTGCCTGTGTGTGGATGAAAAGGGCAACATCGTCACCGGTGACCATATTCTCTACATCTACGGCCGTTACATGAAGGAACGTGGTAAGCTGCTGGGCAATACCGTCGTTACCACTGTCATGAGTAACTTCGGCCTGTACAAAGCCTTTGACGAGCTGGGTATCGACTATGCCAAGACCGCCGTAGGCGATAAGTACGTATACGAATACATGATGATGAACAACAACCGTATCGGCGGTGAGCAGAGCGGTCACATCAACTTCTCCAAGTATGCCTCCACCGGTGACGGAATCTTAACCAGTCTGAAGATCATGGAGGTCATGCTGGCCAAGAAGAAGACCCTCAGCCAGCTGTGCGACGGCTTCACCGTCTATCCCCAGGTTCTGAAGAACGTAAAGGTTACCGACAAGGCAGTTGCCCAGGCTGACCCCGATGTCCAGGCCGCTGTGGCAGAAATCGCTGCCAAGCTGGGGGATTCCGGCCGCATTCTGGTCCGGGAATCCGGCACCGAGCCCGTTGTCCGGGTCATGGTAGAAGCCCAGTCCGATGCCATTTGCCAGGAATATGTGGACTACGTGGTGGACACCATCCGCCGCAAGGGCCACGCAATTTAAGAAAACATGCAACCGCCACTCCATTGAGCGGCGGTTTTTCTTGCATAATAGGCTTTTGTGTGATATGCTGTACGAAACAGGTCGACAAACAAGAATTTGTGACGAAGGAGACTATGATTATGAGAATTAACAAAATTCTTTGTTTCCTATTTGTAATAGCAGCTTTCTGCTTTCTGGCAGGCACAATTAACCATATAGTCAACACGCACGAAGGATGGTTTTCCTCGCTGTTGTTGGCTGGCGGATGTTTATGCGGAGCATTTGCGTTTTATAAAAAGAAATAAGCCAATTCCAATCGGTCGAACAATTGATAGGATTGTACCGCACCAAGCCTCCCTTGTGTAAAGGGAGGTGCCCCGAAGGGGCGGAGGGATTGTTAGAATAGACTGCATTAACGAACTGCAATTGATACGCCATCAGTCCAAAACAATCCCCCAGTCAGCCTGTTCGGCTGACAGCCCCCTTTACACAAGAGGGCCTTTCTGTAACCATTACACTTTACAAAAATCCGACCTATGTAAATCATAGGTCGGATTTATCTTTATTCTTCGTTTTCCTGGCTTTCCTCTTCGGTAACTTCCTCAAAGCCGTCAAACAGAGAGGTCTGGGACATTTCTTCCAGTTCTCTGCCCTCCATGAGAGCCTCAAACTGCTCGCCGCTGATGGATTCCTTTTCCAGCAGGTATTCAACCAGCGCGTTCAGCTTGTCAGCGTTGTCAGACAGGAGCTGCTTACAGTGGGCGTAAGCCTTATCGATGAGGATTTTTACCTCGTCATCGATGGTAGCAGCCACCTTCTCAGAGTAGCTCTTGGTAGTCTGGTAGTCCCGGCCGATGAACACTTCACCGCCGTCCAGATAGGAAACGGTACCTAGCTTTTCGCACATACCGTACCGGGCAACCATGTCCTTGGCCAGCTTGGTGGCACGGTCAATGTCGTTGGAAGCGCCAACGGAGATATCGCCGATGAACAGGTCTTCCGCCACACGGCCGCCCAGCAGAGAAACGATCTCCTCGTACATCTCATTTCTGGTCATGTTGGAAGAATCGTCATGGGGCAGGCTCCAGGTGGAGCCCAGGCTCTGGCCCCGGGGAATGATGGTGATGTGCCGCACGGGATCCTGGGTGGGCAGCTTATAAGTTGCCACGGCGTGACCGGCCTCGTGAATGGCGGTAACCTTCAGGTCCTTGCGGTTCTTGACACGGCTCTTCTTGGCAGGTCCGGCAACGATCTTCATCATGGCCTCATTCAGATCCTCCATGGTCAGCACAGGACGGTTCTCCCGGGCAGCCAGGATGGCAGCCTCATTCAGCAGGTTGCTCAAGTCCGCACCGGTAAAGCCGGCAGTGGAGCGGGCAATGGTATTGAGGTTCACGGACTCATCCAGCCGCTTGCCCTTGGCATGGACCTTCAGAATCTCCTCACGGCCCTTCACATCGGGACGGCCCACATGGATCTGCCGGTCAAAACGGCCGGGACGAAGCAGTGCGGGGTCCAGAATGTCGGGACGGTTGGTGGCTGCCAGAACAATGACACCCTCGGTACGGCCGAAGCCGTCCATTTCCACCAGCAGCTGGTTGAGGGTCTGTTCCTTTTCATCGTGGCCGCCGCCCAGGCCGCTGCCGCGCTTACGGCCCACAGCATCGATCTCGTCGATGAAAATGATGGCGGGAGCCATCTTCTTGGCCTGGTCAAACAGGTCACGGACACGGCTTGCGCCGACACCAACATACATTTCCACGAAGTCGGAGCCGGAGATGGACAAAAACTGCACATCCGCCTCACCTGCCACAGCACGGGCAAGCAAGGTCTTACCGGTGCCGGGAGGGCCTACCAGCAGCAGGCCTTGGGGAATCCGGGCGCCGATTTTGGTATACTTGTCGGGATCCCGGAGAAAGTCCACCACTTCCCGCAGTTCTTCCTTTTCTTCATCGGCACCGGCCACATCCGCAAAGGTAACCTTCTTGCCGTCGGGAACGCCCAGGACGGTACGGGCCTTGCCAAAGTTCTGCAGCGGATTGGAAGCATTCATCCGGCCCATGAAAATGGCCCAGACAAACAGCAAAATCAATCCAACGATCAGCAGAGGCAGGATGAAGTCATAGGGAGAAATACCGCTGTCGGGGATAAAGTTGTAGCTTTCCAGAATGCCGGATTCGGTCTGCTCCGCAAAGAGCTGGTGCATTTCCCGCTGGAAGGCATCGGGATTAGCCAGTACAGCAGTAAGGGTGGTCTGTCCTTTGTAGGGAGCGTGGAGGGTCAGCGCAATGGAATCGCCTTCCGCCACAAAGCTCTTGACCTGCTCCTGGCGGAACAGAGACACTACTTCGGAATAGGGAATATCGCCGCTATCCTTGCCAAAGAGTCCCATGCTCCAGGAGAAGAACAGGATCATCAGCAGGACGTAGACGGCCATGGGGATAAATCTATTGTTTTTCAAATTAATGGGTACTCCTTACTTATTCGTATGCTTCGGGCTTCAGCACACCAACGTAGGGCAGGTTCCGGTAGTGTTCGTTAAAGTCCAGGCCATAACCAACCACAAACTCGTTGGGGATGGTGAAACCGACCCAGTCGCACTTGACCGTAACGCCGGGCTTGCGGCGATCGGGCTTGTCCAGCAGTGTGCAGATCTTCAGGGAAGCAGGCTTTTTATTCATAAGATGGTTGCAAATGAATTCCAGAGAATTGCCGGTATCAAAGATGTCCTCCAGAATCAGAACATGGCGGCCATAGATGTCATTGGCAATGTCCTTGGAGATCATGGTTCTGCCGGTGGATTCGGTGCCGTGGTAGGAAGAAACGCACATGAAGTCCATCTGGCAGGGAACGGTAATTTCCCGGATCATATCCGCATAGAACACCACAACGCCCTTCAGAACGCCGATGACGATGGGATCCTTGTCTGCGTACTCTTCGGACAGTTCCTTGCCCATTTCCTTAATACGGGCCTTGATCTGCTCTTCGGTCAAAAGAATTCTCTGAATATCCTTTTCCATGATGTTTAACCCCTTTTTTATTTCTCTTGGGAACCTCTGATTCGATTGGCAAAGGCAGATGGTGAGAGATTCTGCCACAGACAATTTTTCAGATGTTCCCTATCATCTCGAACCGGATGGTAACCGCCGGAAGTGTTCCTGCGGCGCGGTCCAAGTTGGTTCCAATACTGTATACCCCCAGAATACCCTGTTCATCGCAGACAACAGGAATCTTGTCCCGTTTATCTGCCGGAATCTTCCGGTCGATGAACAGCTTCTTGAGGCTTTTGCTTCCGCCGCTGAGGCGGATGCTGTCCCCGGCACGCCGGGAACGGAGGATCATTTCCCCTTTTGGATGCACCGTGAAGGCATCCGGGGAGTTGGCAATTTCGTCAGACGGCTGACACAAAACGCGAAAACCGGAAACTTCCGTAATGCCGGGACAGGTCAAGGTGACCGTTTCCAGCGCTGCTTCCTTTCCGAGGACCGTCAAAGCGTCATACTGCCGGGCAACGGTGATGCCTCCGGGCAGATTCGCCCTGGCAGAAGGCTTTTCAGAAAAGAGCAGCTGCTCCACCTGCTCCAGGTGGGTCTGTTCCGGCTCTTTCACGCCGTTTTCTTTCAAAAAGGCTTCCAGGCAGCGGCTCCGCAGGCTTGGCGGCATGGTTTTCAGGGACTCTACCGTGGGTAGAGTTTCAAAATTCGCCTGCCGGGAGAGTAGAATTTCATCTTCCCGCAGCCGTAGGGCCATAGAAGACAGGTTTTCCGCCAGGCGCGGGTTCTCCTGCTTCAGCAGCGGCATCACATTGCGGCGGATGCGGTTGCGCAGGAAGGCATCGGATGTATTGGAGCTGTCTTCAATGTGGGACAGGCACCATTCCTCCAGGAAGCTTTCTACTTCCTGCCGGGTGCAAGTCAGCATAGGGCGGATCACGTTGCCGTGTACGGGCGTAATGCCTCCCAGGCCCTTCAGACCGGTGCCCCGAATCAGATGCATCAGCACCGTTTCGGCGTTGTCATCGGCGGTGTGGGCCGTGGCTATTTTGCCGGACAAGGAGCGGAGGAAAGCATACCGGGCATCCCGGGCAGCGGCTTCCAATCCTTTCTTCCCCGGCACCACCTGGGCACCGCCCAGATGCAAAGGGATATCGTAGCGGTCACAAAGGTCTTTTACAAAGGCCTCATCCCGGTCCGATTCCGCGCCCCGAAGGTGGTGGTTGAAATGGGCCGCTTCCAGATTGATCTCCAGTTTGTCCTTCAACAGGTACATGGCAAAAAGCAGCGCCACGGAATCCGCTCCGCCGGACACGGCGCAAATCACCGTATCCTTAGGCTGCACCATGTTCTGCTCCCGGAGAAAGCGGTACAGCTTATTCTGCATGCTTCCACTCCCGGTCGGCAAAGGTCTGGTACTGGCCGATCCACTGGGTCTTGACGGTGCCGGTTTCACCGTGACGGTTTTTCGCCACGATACATTCGGCAACACCCTTTTCCTCGGTGTTTTCGTTGTAATATTCGTCACGGTACAGGAACATGACAGAGTCTGCGTCCTGCTCGATGGCGCCGGATTCACGAAGGTCAGACAGAATGGGCCGCTTGTCGGTACGGCTTTCCACCGCACGGGACAGCTGGCTCAGACAAACCACAGGCACATTCAGTTCCTTTGCCATGATTTTCAGGCTTCGGGAAATTTCGCCAACCACCACAACACGGTTTTCGTTGTTCTTGCCGTAGCCGCTGCCCTGCATCAGCTGCAGGTAGTCGATGATGACCAGGCCCAAGTTGTCCAGGCGGCGGCACTTGGCGTTGATGTCCGCAACGGTAACAGACCGGTGAACTGCTATGCGATTTTCCGTCGGGCCAAAGGCGGCGGAAGCCATACACAGCTTGCTCCACTCCTCCTCAGAAAGCTTACCGGTGGCCAGCTTTTGCAGCTCCACAAAGCTTTCGTTGGCCAGCAGACGCATAGCCAGCTGCTCCCGGGACATTTCCAGGTTGAAGATAGCAACGGTCTTTTTGTACTTCTTAGCAACATTTACGCCAATATTCAGCGCAAAAGCAGACTTACCCATGGCGGGACGGGCGGCGATCAGCAGCAGGTCCGATTTGTTCAGACCGTTGATCTTGGTATCCAGGTCCCGGAGGCCCGTGGACAGACCGGGAATGAGAGAATCGGACTGGCTCAGCTCCGTCAGTCGGTCAAAGACCTTGTGGAGCGTAGTACCGATGTGCTCCAGGGAATCTCCCCGCTCGCCCTTGCGCAGAGCATAGATCTTCTTTTCTGCCGTTTCCAGCATTTCGGCAGGAGTACCCAGCTCCTCGGAAACCATTTCCTGGATATCCGTGGCAGCCTGGTTCAGACCACGAAGCATGGATTTTTCCCGGACGATATTGGCATACCGGACCACATTGGCTGCAGTGGGGGTAATTTCCATCAGCTGCAGGATGTAATCCCGGGAATTGTCATGGTAGTAACCCAGTTCCTTCAGCTTGTCCAGCACGGTAACCGGGTCTATGGTTTGGGAGAAGTTGAACATGGTGTAGATGGTTTCATAAATCTCCCGGTTCTGCTGCTGGAAGAAATCCTCCGGCTTGACCACACCCACAACATCGGTGATGCACCGGCTGTCAATGAGGATGGAACCCAAAACCGCCTGCTCCGCCTCCAAAGACTGGGGCTGCTGCCGGGAAAGCAATTCAGCATCCATGGTTCATTCTCCTTTCTTTGTAAATTTGTCAGTAGTGGATCAGATCTCCTCGATCTTGACGGTCAGAGGTGCGGTGATCTCATAGCCCAGCTTGCAGGTAGCGGTATAAGTACCCACATTCTTGATGGTCTCGCTGAGAACGATCTTCCGCTTGTCCAGCTTCACGCCCTGCTTGGCCAGGGCCTCGGCGATTTCGGCGTTGGTAACGGAGCCGAACAGACGGCCTGCACCGCCGCCCTTGGCCTTGACAATGACGGTCATTTCCCGCAGCTTCTTGGAAGTTGCCATAGCCTCAGCCTTTTCCCGGGCGATGCGCTCCTGGGTAGCCTTGTCGTTCATACGCATGGTATTGATGGCATCGGGGGTAGCTTCAATGGCCATCTTCTTGGGCAGCATGAAGTTGCGGGCGTAGCCGTCGGAAACTTCCAGCATCTGGCCCTTCTTGCCCTTGCCCTTGACGTCCTGTAATAAGATAACTTTCATAATTTCTTCTCCTTATTCGTTCCGTGTCATTGCGAGGAGCGCAAAGCGCGAAGTTGCAATCCCCCGGACATCCCGGAAACTTTTGGAGATTGCCACGCCAGTGTGCACACTGACTCGCAATGACATGCAATTTATTTACTCTTCATAAAATCTGTCAATGGACTGGACCAGCAGATCCAGGGCATCCTTGACATTGGTATTTTGCAGCTGTGCGCCTGCGGTGGCCGTGTTGCCGCCGCCGCCCAGAGGCTCCAGAATCATCTGCACATTGGCCCGGCCAATACTGCGGGCAGATACGATGACCTGCTCCCCATCGGGATACAGCACGAAGGATGCGGTGATGCCGGAAATATTCAGCAATTCGTCCGCGGCCTGGGCTGCCAGCACACGGGAGGTGCTGTTGTTCAGGGCCGCAATGGCCAGCTCCTGCCGGTACAGACGGGCAGACTTGATGATCTGATACTTGGCCATGGTATCCTGGAAATCGTTCTGCAGGAGCATCTTGACCTCCGTGGTGTCTGCACCCATACGACGCAGAGCAGCAGCGGCCTCGAAGGTACGTTCACCGGTACGGACATTGAAGAACTTGGTATCCAGGCAAATACCTGCAAGCAAAGCTTTCGCTTCCACGGGAAGCACATCCTTCTTCTCCACCGCGTAGAGAATCAGCTCCGTAACCAGCTCCGCAGCGGAACTGGCGTAGGGTTCGTGGAGGTTGACCACCACAGGGTTGATATAATCCGCCGCACGGCGGTGATGGTCCACCACACAGACCTTACTCATAGCCTCCAGCAACGGCTTAAACTCCACCTGGTCCGGACGATTGGTATCCACAACCACCAGCAGACTGTGATTGTCCGCAATCAGCAGCGCTTCCTGGCCGGACATAAATACGCCATGGTACTCCTTCACCGCCTGCAGCTCCTCCAGCAGACGCTGGGAAGCATTGTTCTCCAGGTCGATGACAATGTTGCACTTCTTGCCCTTCTTGCGGCACAGGCAGGCAATACCCGCAGCGGCACCCACCGCATCCAGGTCCGCGTTCTTATGGCCCATGATGAACACATGGCTGCTCTGACCGATCAGTTCCATCAGAGAGTTGGCGGTCACGCGGGAACGAACCTTGCTGCTGTAGTCAGCTTCCTGGTTCCGGCCGCCGTAGGAGTTGAAGTTCACCCGGTCCTTGATGACCGCCTGGTCACCGCCACGGCTGAGGGCCATTTCAATGCCCAGGGCAGCGAAATTATAGCTTTCGTCGAAGTTGGCGCCGTCCACACCCAAGCCGATGGACAAGGATGCAGGCAGGCCGCCGGGATTGGTGATCTCATGGATATTTTCCAGCAGGGAGAACTTGTCCTCCACCGCCCGGTCCAGATCCTTCTTTTCAAAAATGAACAGAAACCGGTTCCGCTCCAGCTTCCGGAGCAGACCGTGGTAGTCCTCAGTCCACTTGGTAATGGCATCGTTCAGCTTGGCATTCAAGGTAGAAATGCCGCTTTCCGTTAGATTCTTGGTCAGTTCCTCATAATTGTCAATGAGGATAATAGAAACCACCGGGCGGGAACGGACATATTCATCCCGGACCTGGTACAGCTCCGTCAGATCGCTGAAGTACAGTACGCCCAGCATGGTGGCCCGGTTGTCCTCCGCCCGGAAGGCGGTACCGTAAACCCGGTAGCGACGGCCCGCCAGGGTCACATCCCGGGGACACTCGGTCTTACCGGAGGAAAGCCACTCTGTGGAAAAGCCGGGAAGCACATCTTCCAGCAATGGTTCAATCATGGTATCCGCCACGCCGGTCAGTTCACTGAACCGACGGTTGGTCCAGACGATGCCCCCATCGCCCAGCCGCACCAGAACCGCAGGGAAAGGACTTTCTCCCCTTCCCAAAGATTCCAGGGTATTTTCCTCTGACTGGAGATATTTTTTCAGCTGACGGTCCCGGTTGCGCCGGTTGACCATATAGCCGGTGAACACCAGAAGGGTCACCGCCGCTTCCACAGCGGCCAGCACATACTCACCTGTTACGAGGGCGGCAGCGCAAAAGAGTGCCATAACCACATAATATACACCCAAGCCGGGTCTCAGCAGTCTGCCCAGTCGTTTGTTCACAGCCAGCGCCTCCTTTTTTGACCGATACCCATAATAATCCATACTATACCCGCCATTATAGCAAATTTAACCGGAAGGTGCAACAGCTTTTCGCACAAAAGAACAGAAAAACAAAGATAAAAATTTGTTGTATACTTTTCCGAAAAAATGTGTTATACTATTAAAGCATGCGCCGGGATGGGCAGACCCGGGCACCAAACAAACGCGGCTTTTTATGCGCCGCGCTATCAAAAAAGAGAAATTACGCAGGCGTTTTCCCGAAAAAAGGCGATTCAGGGCCGGATTTCGGGTGGCGGTTGCTTATTCGTGTTGTCTATTTTTTAGACGGATACCCTGAAAGGAGCAAAATTCATTGGCAGAAAAACTGAAAATTATCCCCCTGGGCGGTTTGGATGAGATTGGCAAGAACATCACCGTCCTGGAATATGGCAAGGATATGATCGTCATCGACTGTGGCGTGGGCTTCCCCGAGGAGGATATGTACGGCGTGGATCTGGTGATCCCCGACTTTTCCTACCTGGTAGCCAACCAGAAGAAGCTGCGGGGCATGTTCATTACCCACGGTCACGAGGACCACATCGGTTCTATCCCCTACGCCATGCAGCAGATCAATTGTCCCATCCATGGCACCGCCATGACCAACGGACTGATCAAGCTGAAGCTGGAAGAACACAAGCTGGCTGACAAGGTCAAGCTCATCACCCATAAGCCCGGTGACGTGGTCAAGGCAGGTTGCTTCAGCGTGGAATTTATCCACGTGAACCATTCCATCGCAGATGCCTGTGCCTTTGCCGTCAAGACCCCTGTGGGAACCGTGGTGTTCACCGGCGACTTCAAGATTGACCCCACCGCCACAGACGGCATGATGGATCTGGCCCGTCTGGGTCAGCTGGGCAATGAGGGCGTTTTGGCCCTGCTGGCAGACTCCACCAATGTGGAGCGGGCCGGCTACACCCCCAGCGAAAATGTGGTTGCCGACAGTCTGGACCGGCAGTTCAAGAACTGCGACCAGCGGATCATCGTCACCACCTTCGCTTCCAACATGCACCGGATCCGCTCCATCCTGGCCACCGCCCAGCGCCATGGCCGCAAGGTGGCCGTTACCGGACGGAGCATGGAGAATATGCTGAAAGTTGCCCAGGAACTGGGCTATCTGAAGGTGAAGCCCGGTACCATCGTGGATCTGGCGGCTATCAAGAGCCTGCCCAAGAACAAGGTGGTCATCGTTTCCACCGGTTCTCAGGGCGAAAACATGTCGGCGCTGTACCGCATGGCGTTTTCCACCCACAAGCAGGTGGATATCCAGCCCGGCGACCGGATCATCATCTCCGCCTCCGCCATCCCC